>NZ_JASSPE010000013.1:0-132514 GCF_030234105.1 Paracoccus sp. SSJ
AGCTGGCCTTCGGCACCGTCGACAGCTGGCTGATCTGGAACCTGACCGGCGGCCGCGTCCATGCCACCGACGCCACCAACGCCGCCCGCACCCTGCTTTACAACATCGCCGAGAACCGCTGGGACGCGGAGATCTGCGCGCTTTTCGACATCCCCATGCCGCTTCTGCCCGAGGTGCGCGACTGCGCCGCCGATTTCGGCATGGCGCGGGCGGACCTGTTCGGGCGCGAGATCCCGATCCTGGGCGTCGCCGGCGACCAGCAGGCGGCGACGGTGGGCCAGGCCTGTTTCCAGCCCGGCATGATGAAATCGACCTATGGCACCGGCTGCTTTGCGCTGCTGAACACCGGGGAGGAGATGGTGGCGTCGAAGAACCGGCTGCTGAGCACCATCGCCTATCGGCTGGAGGGGCGGACGACCTATGCGCTGGAGGGCTCGATCTTAATCGCCGGCGCGGTGGTGCAATGGCTGCGCGACGGGCTAGGGCTGATCCGCTCGGCGGCCGAGACGCAGGGTCTGGCCGAGGCGGCGGATCCGGGGCAGGAGCTGGTCCTGGTGCCGGCCTTCACCGGGCTGGGGGCGCCCTATTGGCGGCCGGATTGCCGGGGGGCGGTGTTCGGGCTGACGCGGAACTCGGGGCCTGCGGAACTGGCGCGGGCGGCGCTGGAGAGCGTGGGTTTCCAGACCCGCGACCTGTGGGAGGCGATGCGGGCGGACTGGCCCGGCGCGGCTGCGGGGGTGCTGCGGGTGGATGGCGGCATGGCGGCGAGCGGCTGGACGATGCAGTTCCTGGCCGACATCCTTGGCGCGCCGGTGGACCGGCCTCGGGTGACCGAGACGACGGCGCTTGGCGCGGGCTACCTGGCGGGGTTGCAGGCGGGCCTGTGCCCGCCGCCCGGGGATTTCGCCCGCGATTGGGCCTTGGAGCGCCGCTTCGAGCCCGCCATGGCCGAGGGCGAGCGCGAGGCACGCTATGGCCGCTGGAAACAGGCCGTGAAGGCCACGATGGGGGTGGCCGGCTGATCCGCGACCGGCACCCGGCCGGGCATGGCGCAGGGCAAGTGTGGGACCAAGCCGCCCGGACCCGCGCCCTGAGCGCATGCCCCCGCCAACCCCCATCCGGCATGGCCGGGAAAGCGGCGAATGCGCCCATCGGCCCCGGCTCAGTGGCGCGGCATGCCCGTCACGGGGCGCCGCCCCCGATGGTGTCGAGCGGCTGGAACAGGATGCCGCCGGGCCCCGGCGCCACATGGGCGGTGATGCCGAAGACGCGGGCGAGGTTCTGGGCGGTCAGCACCGCCTCGGGCGGACCATCGGCGGCGATCCGGCCCTGGTGCAGCATGACGAGCCGCGTGCAATGCCGCGCCGCCAGCCCCAGGTCATGCAGCGAGGCCAGCACCGCATGGCCCTGACCGGCCAGCCGGCGGAACAGCCGCATCACGTCGATCTGCGCCGCCGGGTCCAGCCCGGCGATGGGCTCGTCCGCGATCAAGAGCGGCGTTTCCTGTGCCAGCGCCCGGGCGATCAGCGTTCGCGCCTGTTCGCCCCCCGACAGCTCTGTCGCGCGGCGGTGGCGCAGCGGGTCCAGGTGCAAGGCCGCGATGGCGCGCTCGATGGCGGCGCGGTCGGCAGCGCTGGCGGAATGCGGATGGGCGATGCGGCCAAGCGCCACCAGCGCCTCGACCGGCATCGGCCAGGCGATCTCGCGGCCCTGCGGCATATAGGCGGCGGCGCGGGCGCGCTCGCGCACCGGCAGCGCGGCCAGCGAGCTGTGACCGCGCGCCGGCAGCAGTCCCAGCGCCGCACGCAGAAGCGTGGTCTTGCCGGCGCCGTTCGGGCCGAGCAGGCCGACGAACTCGCCCGCCCCCAGCCGCAGGTCGATACCGTCCAGCACCGGCTGCCCGGCGCGGTGGAACGAGAGGGCGCGAAGCTCAAGCATGGTCACAGCCCCTCGCGCCGGGTCCTGAGGATCAGGTGCAGGAAGAAAGGCGCGCCCACCAGCGCCGTCAGCACACCAAGCTTGAGGTCATGGCCCGGCGCGATCCGCCGCACGGCGATGTCGGCGGCCAGCACGACCGCCGCGCCCCCCAGCGCCGCGGCCGGGACCAGCCGCGCCGGGCTGGCGCCGACCGCGCGGCGCAGCACATGCGGCACCACCAGCCCGACGAAGCCCACCGTGCCGGCCACCGCCGTGGCGCCGCCGATCAGCGCGGCGATGCCCGCGACCAGCATCAGCCGCAGCCGGCCCAGATGCACGCCGCTGGAGGCCGCCGCATCCTCGCCCAGCGTCAGCGCCTCGAGCGCGCGGCGCGTGGGCCAGAGCAGCGCAAAGCCCAGCAGCATGAAGGGCGCCGCGATCCAGACATGCAGCATCGAGCGATCCGCCAGCGAACCCATCATCCAGAACACGATCTCGTTGATGGCAAAGGGGTTGGGCGAAAGGTTCAGCACCAGGGAGGTGGCCGCGCCCGCCAGCGCGGAAATGGCGATGCCGGCCAGGATCAGCGCCAGTGCGCCGCCGCGCGGCCCGGCCAGCATCAGCACCAGCAGCACCGACAGCGCCGCGCCGGTCAGCGCCGCCAGGGGCAAAGCCAGCGGGAACGCGGCCGAAAGCCCGGTCTGGATCGCCAGCACCGCCCCCAGTGCCGCCGAGGCGCTGGTGCCGATCAGCCCCGGCTCGGCCAGCGGGTTGCGCAGGAAGCCTTGCAGCACCGCGCCTGCCATCCCCAGCGCCGCACCGACGAGAAGGCCCAGGATGGCGCGCGGCAGGCGCAATTCGCGCATCACCAGCGCCAGCAGGTCGTCGCCGCGAAACAGCGCGGCGAGGCTTTCGCCCGGGCCGATTCCTGCCGGTCCGGTCAGCAGCGAGGCCAGGAACAGCGCCGCTACCAGCAGCGACAGCGCGGCGATCAGCAGCGGATAGCGCGGCGCGGTCATGGCCGGGCCTGCAAGGCAAGGCGCGCGTCGCGCAACTGGGCTATGGCGCGCAGGATGTGGGGGGTGCCGCAGACCCAGTCGGGATCGGACATGACCTCGGCGGGCCGGCCCCGGCTCAGCGCCTTGAGCGCGGGGTGGTCCAGCACCTCCTGCGCGCGCGAACTGCCGGGATAGCGGCGGCCCTCGACCAGCAGGTCGGGACCCGAGAGCAGCAGCGCCTCCAGCGGCACCACCCCGCCCGCCGGCAGGCCGAGATCGTCGGCGACATTGTCGAAGCCCGCCAGCGCGACGATCTGCCCGGCCAGGCTGTCGCGGCCGGAACTGTAGCCGTTTACCATGTAGAGCGCGGCCCGCGGCCGCGGCCCCGGGGGCGCGTCGGCCAGCCGGGCCAGATCGGCGTCGAAACGCGCCAGCAGCGCCTTTGCCCGGGCCTGCCGGCCCAGGACATCGCCCATGCGGCGGATATTGGCGCGGATGCCGGCGATGTCGGTTTCGACCGGGAACACCTCGACCGGGATGTCTAGGCGTTGCAGCAGCCGGATCGTCTCGGGCGAACTCCAGGCGCCGGCCAGCACCAGGTCGGGCCGCATCAGGAAGATCTCCTCCGCCCGGCCGCGATTGGCGGGCAGGCGCGCGGCCTGATCCGCCATGGCCGAGGCGGTGGGATCCTGCGCCAGATACGAGACCGAGACGATCTGCCCCGGCGCAGCCAGCAGCATCGCCAGCTGGTCGGTGCACAGGTTCACGGACAGCACCCGGCGCGGCGGCTCGGCCGCGGCGGGCAGGATCAGGCCGGCCAGAAGGCAGGCGGCAAGGCAAAGCCGTCCTACCATTGCGCCGTCAGGCCGGCATAGAAGGTGCGGCCCTGGCCGTAATAGCCCCAGGCCTCGGAATAATCCCGGTCGAACAGGTTCACCACGCGGCCGGTCAGGCGCAGGTTTTCGGTCAGGTCGTATTGCGCGGCCAGGTTCACCGTCACGAAATCGGGCAGTTCGGTGGTGGGCGGGGTCCAGCTTCTGAACCATTCCTCGTCGTAATTGCCCGCGACATAGCGCAGATCGGCCGTGGCCGAGCCGCGACCCCCGGCAAAATCGCCCGTGGCGCGCAGCCCAAGCTGGTGGCGCGGCTGGCGCGGGATGGGATCGTCGTCTTCCGTGCGGGCGTCGGTATAGGTATAGGTCGCGCCCAGCCGCAGCCAATCGGTGGCTTCATAGTGCAGATCGGCCTCGAACCCCTTGCGCGTGCTGGTGCCGGCGATGTTTTGCGAGGTGGTGCCGGCCCCGACGATCATGTCCTCGACCTTGCTGGTGAACAGGGTCGCCCCCAGCGCAGCCCGTCCCGCTGCGAAACTCCAGTCGGCGCCGATTTCATAGCTGCGGCTGGTTTCCGGCGTCAGGTCCGGGTTGCCGCTATAGCTGCCCGGCGCATAGCCATAAAGCTCGAACATGGTGGGATTGACGATGGCCTTGCCGGCGGCCGCGCGCAGGCGCAGGTCGCGATCGGGCAATTGCCATGCGCCAGCGATGTTCCAGGTGGTCGCGTTGCGGAAATCGTCGTTGAAATCGCGCCGCAGGCCGGCCTGGATGCCGATCCCGTTGTCGAACTGGCCCTGATATTCCAGCGCGAGCGATCTGGTGTCGCGCTCATACCGGCCGCCCGGTGCATAGGAGCTCTCATAGATCTCGCGCTTCTTCTGCACCGCGAAATTGAGCTTTTGCGCGGAATTGCGGGCATTGCCGCCGTCCAGCGCCCATGTGCCGGTATACCTGAAATCCCGCAGCCGCGAGGCGTCGTCGTAATCCGGCACGCTGTCGTTGAAATGGTCCGTGGCCTGGTTGGAGCCCGAGACGGCGAAGCGGTTCAGCAGCCTGCCCCCCAGCGCCTCGGCCTCGATCCAGAGCGAGCCATAGGTTTCGTTGCGGTCGGCGGTGTGCGGTGTGTCGATCACATGGTCGTCGGGGGAATCCACCGGGTCGATCGCCCGGTCGTAGCCGTATTCCTGCCAGGTCCGGCGCAGGGTGAAGCCGGCGGTCACGGCCTCGGCGATGTCGTAGGAGCCACCGAGGGTCAGCGTCTCGCGGTTGTTGAACTCGGTATCGCCGCCGGGCGTGCGCGAGGCGTCCTCGCCATCGGTGCGGCGTGTCGCCGCCGAGAAGCTGATCTGGCCGCGCTCGCCCATGGCGCGGAGATGGGCGCTGGCGGCGCGGGTGCCCAGCCCGCCGATCTCGATCCCGCCGCCATAGCTCAGCCCCGGGACAGAGGCGCGGCGGGTGGTGATCGCGATCACCCCGGCGGCGGCATTGGCGCCGTAGATGGTCGATTGCGGGCCGCGCAGCACCTCGATGCGCTCGACATCCTCGGTCAGAAGACCGCTGAAGACATAGTCTCCGTTGCCGGGAGAGTTGGCCTCGACCCCGTCGATCAGCACCAGCACATGATTGGCTTCGCCCCCGCGGATGCGGACCTTGGTCAGGGTCTCGCCGGTCGAGGTCACGGCAAGCCCGGGCAGGTCGCGCAGCGCGTCCTGGACGGTGACGAAGCCGCGCTGCCGCAAATCCTCGGCGGTCAGGATGCTGTAGGCCCGGCCATAGGCGCTTTCGGCGACGGGCGACAGCCCGCCCGACAGGACCACCGGGTCAAGCATGACGGGGGCCTGGCCTTCCTGCCCCGTTGCGGCGGCGGGCAGGAGCAGGGCGGTGGCGGCCAGCAGGGAAGCCGGGGTTCTGAACAACATTCCAAAGCCTTTCCAGCGCGGGATCCGGCCCGCGATTTGCAGAACTGTCCTGCGGAAAGGCCAAGGGCAGCCCGGCCGCGGGATGGCGACTGTCACCTCTGCGGAAGGCCGCTTTCCAGACGCGCCCCGCGCCGGAAATGGGTGATCGCTGCGGCAGGTCTCCTGGCTGGCGGATCATCGCTTGGGCCGGCCTTCCCGGGGATCTTCCCAGTGGCGCCTTCGGCCTTCGCTCACCGCCTACAGTTGCGGGGGCAGCCCCGGCCTTGCCCGTCCGCATCGCGGCGATGGGCGCGCCGGTGTTCCCTTTTCATCCGGCAGATCGCGCCGGAACCGTAGCGGCCCCGCATTGCCGCAGCGGGGCGCCGGCTGTCAAGCGCCATCCTTGGCACCGGACGCGACATTCTGTCCGGCGGGGGCCGGCGGGCGGCGGAACCTGCCCCGCGGCCGCCGCATTGGGTCCAGGCATCCGTGCGCGAAAGGGAGGGCGGACAAACCGATGGCCATGCCGCAGATCCTGGCCGTGCTGATCCTTTGCGCGATGATGGCGATGTTCGTCTGGGGGCGGCTGCGCTACGACGTGGTGGCGATGATCGCGCTGCTCGCCTCGCTGGTGGCGGGCACGGTCAAGCCGGACGAGGCGTTTCGCGGCTTCAGCGACGATATCGTCATCATCGTCGGCAGTGCGCTGGTGGTCAGCGCCGGCATCTCGCGCTCGGGCGTGATCGAGGCGGTGATGCGCCGCGTGCTCCTGCGGTTGCGCAGGCTGCGCTGGCAGCTTCTGGTGCTGGTCGGCTCGGTCACCTTCCTGTCGGCGCTGGTCAAGAACATCGGCGCGCTGGCCATGCTGATGCCGGCGGCGCTGAAGATGGCGCGGCGTTCGAGGCATTCGCCCTCGGTCTATCTGATGCCGATGGCCTTCGGCTCGCTCTTGGGCGGGCTGATCACGCTGGTCGGCACCTCGCCCAACATCATCGTCTCGCGGGTGCGCGAGCAGATGACGGGCGAGCCCTTCACCATGTTCGACTATGCCCCGGTCGGCATCGGCCTGTCGCTGGTCGGGCTGGTCTTCCTGCAATTCGCCCATCGCCTGCTGCCCAGGGACCGCCGCGCCACCGCGTCGTTGAGCGAGGCGGTGAACATCAGCGACTATCACACCGAGGCCACCGTGCCCGAGGGCGCCGGCATCGTCGGCATGACGGTGGGCGATTATCTGGGCGCCGTCGACGGCGAGGTGGCCGTCACCGGCCTCATCCGGGGCGGCGCGCGCCGTGCCGTGACGCTGCCCGACACGGTGATCGAGACGGGCGACACGCTGCTTTTACGCGGCGAGCCGAATGCGCTGGAGCGCGCGGTGACCAAGCTGGGAATGGAGCTGACCCGGCAGGATGCGGCGGCCGAAGAGGGACTGCCCGCCGACAAGATCGGCGTCATCGAGGCGGTGATCGCGCCCGCCTCGCTGCTGGTGGGGCAAAGCGTGGGGCGGATCGCGCTGTTCGACCAGCACGGCGTGAACCTGATCGCCATCTCGCGTGCCGGCCATCGCATGACGCAGCGGCTCAGCCAGACGGTACTGGCGGCGGGCGACGTGCTGCTGGTGCAGGGGCCGATCGAGCTTTTGCCCGAGCGGATGCGGGTGCTGGGCCTCTTGCCGCTGGCCGAGCGCGACATCCGGCTGGGCGGGGTGCGCAAGCAATTGCTGCCGGTGCTGATCCTGGCGGTGGCCATGGCGGCGACGGCGGCGGGGCTGGTGCCGGTCGCCATCGCCTTTTTCGCCGCCGCCGTGCTGATGATCCTGACCGGCGCGATCAGTGCCGAAGAGGCTTATGAGGCCATCGAATGGCCTATCCTGATCATGCTGGGCGCGCTGATCCCGGTCAGCGAGGCGCTGCAAAAGACCGGCGTGACCGACCTGTTGGGTGCCTGGCTGTCGCAGGCGGCGATGGGCCTGCCGGTCTGGGGGGCGCTGACGCTGATCCTGGTCGCGGCCATGGCGGTCACGCCGTTCCTGAACAATGCCGCGACGGTGCTGGTCATGGCGCCGATCGCGGCGACTTTCGCCAGCCAGCTCGGCTATCGGCCCGATGCCTTCCTGATGGCGGTGGCGGTCGGTGCCGGCTGCGATTTCCTGACCCCCATCGGGCACCAGTGCAACACGCTGGTCATGGGGCCGGGCGGCTATCGCTTCGGCGACTACGCCCGGCTGGGCGCGCCGCTGTCGGCGCTGGTCGTGCTGACCGGCGTGCCGCTGATCCTGCTGGTCTGGCCGGTGTGACAGGCCAAAAGACGGGCCGGTTCAACCGACCTCGGCCAGCGCGGCGCGGATGGCGCGGGCCAGGCGGCGGCAGCCCTCCTCCAGCCGCTCGGGCGGGTTCAGGGTAAAGTTGATCCGCAGCGAACGACGGTCCAGCCCCTCGGGGTCGAAGACGCTGGAGGGCGAAATGCAGACCCCCTGCGCCATCGCATGATGCAGCAGCCGGTCGGTGTCCAGCCGCGGATCGCGCGCCGTGGCCCAGACGAACATGCCGCCGACCGGCACCTGCCAGTCCAGATCCGCGGACAGGTGCTGTCGCATCGCGGCGCAAAGCGCGTCGCGCCGGGCGCGATAGATCGACAGCACCTCGGGGCGGATGCGGTCGGTCATGCCCGCCTGCAGCGCCCGCAGCGCCAGCATCTGCGACAGCCCGCTGGAACACATGTCCGAGCCCTGCTTGGCGGTGGCCAGCGCCGCGATCATCTGGGGCGCGGCGATCACCCAGCCGATGCGCAGCCCCGGCGCCAGTTCCTTGGAGAGCGAGCCCATATAGACCACCGGCCCGTCATAGGGGCCGGGCCGCTCGGCCGCCGACAGATCGAGCAGCCGGGGCAGGGGCTCGCCTTCATAGTAAAGCGCGCCGTATGGGTCGTCCTCGATCAGCCAGGTGCCGGTGGCATGGGCGGCGGCGACCAGCGCCTGCCGCTCGGGCAGGGCCACCAGCCGGCCGCTGGGGTTCGAGAAATTCGGCACCGTATAGGCGAATTGCGCCCCGGCCAGCGCGGCGTGGGGGTCGAAATCGTTCGCGTCGATCCGCATGGCGCGATAGCGCGGCGCATGCGGCATCCAGGCGTCCAGCGCGCCCAGATAGGCCGGGCTTTGCGCCGCGACCAGCCCGCCCGGCTGCAACAGCACCTTGCCCATCAGTTCCAGCGCCTGCATGCCGCCGGTGGTGATCAGCACGTTCTCGCGCGACAGCCGCAGCGCGCCGGCAGAGAAGCGCGCGGCGATCAGGTCGCGCAGCGCCGGCAGGCCGGGGATCGGGCCATAGCCCAGCGTCTCGTCCGGGTGGTTGCGGATCGCCTCGGCGGCCAGCCCGGCCAGTTCCTCGACCGGCCAGACCGAGGGTTCGGGCAGGCCCCCGGCAAGGTTGACCAGATCGGGCACCTGCCCCGCCGCCAGAAAGACCGAGGTCACGTCGTTGCTGCGGGACAGCCAGGGGGCAAAAGCGGGGCGCATGGTCGGAACGGTTGCATCGGACATGACCCCGCTGTGACCGTTTTTCGCCAACAGGGCAAGCCTGATGGCGCCGTGGCGCCCCCGGCTTGTGCCCGGCGCCGATGTATATCAGACAGGGGCGAAGGCACGACGGGGAAGACCATGCAGGCATTGAAACGGATCGGCATCGACACCTACATGCTGCTGCTGATCGGCATGGTGCTGCTGGGGCTGCTGCTGCCCGCCCGCGGCATGGCGGCCGAGATCCTGCGCGGCGCGACCTTCTGGGCGGTGACGCTGCTGTTCTTTCTCTACGGTGCCAAGCTGGACCCGGCCTCGGTCCGGGCGGGGCTTTTGAACCTGCGGCTTCAGGGCCTGACCTTCGGCGCCACCTATGCGCTGTTCCCGGTCCTGGGCATCGGGCTGGCCGCGCTGTTCGGCGGCGTGCTGGGGCCCGAACTGACGCTGGGGCTGCTGTTCCTGGCCGTGCTGCCCTCGACGGTGCAAAGCTCGATCGCCTTCACCTCGATCGCGGGCGGCAACGTGCCGGCGGCGATCTGCGCGGCTTCGCTGTCGAACCTGGTGGGCGTGGTGCTGACGCCGCTGCTGGTCACGCATCTGCTGCATCAGGAGGGCGGCGGCGCCAGCCTCGACGCCATCGAGAAGATCGCCGTGCAGATCCTGCTGCCCTTCGTCGCCGGGCAGTTGCTGCGGCGCTGGATCGGCGGCTTCGTCCAGCGCCACAGGCTCTTGACCATGGTGGTGGACCGGGGCTCGATCCTGCTGATCGTCTATTCCGCCTTCGGCGCCGGCACCGTCGCGGGCATCTGGTCGGCGATCCCGGTGCCGGGACTGGTGCTGTGCTTCCTGGTCACCGCGCTGCTGCTGGCCCTGGTCATGGGCGGCATGGTCGGCGCCGGGCGGCTGTTCCACCTGCCGCCCCAGGACCAGGCCGTGCTGTTCTTCTGCGGCTCGACCAAGAGCCTCGCCAGTGGGTTGCCCATCGCCACGGCGATCTTTCCGGCCGCGGCGGTGGGTGCGATCGTGCTGCCGGTGATGATCTATCACATGACGCAATTGCTGGTCTGCTCGGCCATCGCGCAGCGGCTGGCGCGCAAGGCGCAAGCCTAGAAATCCCAGTCCTCGTCCTCGGTCGCGACCGCCTTGCCGATGACATAGCTCGACCCCGAGCCGCTGAAGAAGTCGTGGTTCTCGCTGTCGGGGGACAGGGCGGCCAGGATCGCCGGGTTGACCTCGCAGGCCTGCGGCGGGAACAGCGCCTCGTAGCCCAGGTTCTGCAGGGCCTTGTTGGCGTTGTAATGCAGGAAGGACTTCACGTCCTCGGTCAGCCCGATGCCATCGTATAGCTCGGCGGTGTATTTCGCCTCGATGTCGTAGAGATCGAAGATCAGCGAAAAGGCAAAGTCCTTCAGCGCCGCGCGCTCGGCCTCGCCCAGCCGCTCCAGCCCGCGCTGGTATTTGTAGCCGATGTAATAGCCATGCACCGCCTCGTCGCGGATGATCAGGCGGATCAGGTCGGCGGTATTGGTCAGCTTGGCGCGGCTCGACCAATACATCGGCAGGTAGAAGCCGGAATAGAACATGAAGCTTTCCAGGAACACGCTGGCGATCTTGCGCTTCAGCGGGTCCGAGCCGGCCTTGTATTCCTCCAGCACCAGCCGCGCCTTCTGTTGCAGATGCGGGTTCTCCTCGGCCCAGCGAAAGGCCGCGTCCACCTCGGGCGTCAGGCACAGCGTCGAGAAGATCGAGGAATAGCTGCGCGCATGCACCGCCTCCATGAAGGCGATGTTCGACAAGACCGCCTCCTCATGCGGGGTCAGCGCATCGGGCATCATCGCGGGCGCGCCCACGGTGTTCTGGATGGTGTCCAAGAGCGTCAGCCCGGTAAAGACGCGGATGGTCAGCTCGCGCTCTTCGGGGCGCAGCGTGGCCCAGCTTTGCACGTCGTTCGACAGCGGCACCTTTTCGGGCAGCCAGAAGTTGACGGTCAGCCGGTTCCAGACCTCCAGGTCCTTCTCGTCCTCCAGCCGGTTCCAGTTGATCGCGCGCACGGGCGTCCGCATGGCATGATCCTTCATCCGAAGAACCCCTTTCATCGTTTCTCAAATACCCTCGGGGTGTGGGGGCCCAAGGCCCCCACGATCAAAGCGTGCAGGAAACGCAGCCCTGCACCTCGGTGCCTTCCAGCGCGGTCTGGCGCAGCCGGATGTAATAGATCGTCTTGATGCCCTTCTTCCAGGCGTAGATCTGGGCGCGGTTGATGTCGCGCGTCGTGGCCTCGGCCGGGAAGAACAGCGTCAGCGACAACCCCTGGTCGACATGCTCGGTCGCGGCGGCATAGGTGTCGATGATCGCCTCGGGTCCGATCTCGTATGCGTCGCGGTAATAGTCCAGGTTCTCGTTGGACATGAAGGCGGCGGGGTAATAGACCCGGCCGATCTTGCCTTCCTTGCGGATCTCGATCTTGGCCACGATCGGATGGATCGAGCTGGTCGAGTTGTTGATATAGCTGATCGAGCCGGTGGGCGGCACCGCCTGCAGGTTGCGGTTGTAAAGCCCGTGCCGCATCACCGATTCCCGCAGTGCCGCCCAATCCTCGCGGGTGGGCAGGCTGACGCCCTCGAACACCCGCGCGACATCGGGCAGCGTGGGCAGCCAGTCCTGCGCGACGTATTTGTCGAAGAACGAGCCGTCGGCATATTTCGACTTGTCGAAATCCTTGAAGGTCCGGCCCTTTTCCTGCGCCAGCAGGTTCGAGGCGCGGATGGCGTGATAGGCCACGGCGGCGAAATAGACCGAGGTGAACTCGACGCCCTCGGGGCTGCCGTAATGGATGCGCTCGCGCGCCAGGAATCCGTGCAGGTTCATCTGGCCCAGCCCCACGGCATGGGCCTCGTCATTGCCGCGCCGGATCGAGGGCACGGCCTCGATGGCCGACATCTCCGACACCGCGGTCAGCGCCCGGATCGCCGCCTCGACGGTCGCGCCGAAATCCGGCCCGTCCATGGTCGCGGCGATGTTCAGCGAGCCGAGGTTGCAGGAAATATCCGTGCCGAGGTGGCGATAGCCCAGATCCTCGTCGAACTCACTGGCCTCGTTCACCTGCAGGATCTCGCTGCACAGGTTCGACATGCTGATGCGGCCGGCGACCGGGTTGGCGCGGTTCACCGTGTCCTCGAACATGATGTAGGGATAGCCGCTTTCGAACTGGATCTCGGCCAGCGTCTGGAAGAAGGCGCGGGCGTTGATCTTTTTCTTGCGGATGCGCTTGTCGTCCACCATCTCGGCATATTTCTCGGTGACCGAGATTTCCGAGAAGGGCAGGCCATAGACCTTTTCCACGTCATGGGGCGAGAACAGGTACATGTCCTCGTTGCGCTTGGCGAGTTCGAAGGTCACGTCCGGGATCACCACGCCCAGCGACAGCGTCTTGATGCGGATCTTTTCGTCGGCGTTCTCGCGCTTGGTGTCCAGGAAGCGCAGGATGTCGGGGTGATGCGCGTTCAGATAGACCGCCCCCGCGCCTTGCCGCGCGCCAAGCTGGTTGGCATAGGAAAAGCTGTCCTCCAGCAGTTTCATCACCGGGATGACGCCCGAGGACTGGTTCTCGATCCCCTTGATCGGCGCGCCGGCCTCGCGCAGGTTGGTCAGCATCAGGGCGACGCCGCCGCCGCGCTTGGAAAGCTGCAGCGCCGAATTGATGCCGCGGCCGATGGATTCCATGTTGTCTTCCAGCCGCAGCAGGAAGCACGAGATCAGCTCGCCCCGCGACTTCTTGCCGGCGTTCAGGAAGGTCGGCGTGGCGGGCTGGAACCGGCCCGACAGGATTTCCTCCATGAAGCGCATGGCCAGATCCTCGTCGCCGCGCGCGAGCGCCAGCGCGACCATGACCACCCGGTCCTCGTAGCGTTCCAGATAGCGCCGCCCGTCGCGGGTCTTCAGCGTATAGCTGGTGTAATACTTGAAGGCGCCGAGAAAGGTCGGAAAGCGGAATTTCCGCGCATAGGCCGCGTCCCAGATCCGGTGCAGGAAGGCGCGCGGATACTGGTCCAGCACCTCGGCCTCGTAATAGCCCTCGTCGACCAGATAGCCCAGCTTTTCGTCCAGCGAGTGGAAGAAGACGGTGTTCTGGTTGACATGCTGCAGGAAATACTGCCGCGCGGCCTTGCGATCCGCGTCGAAGCGGATGCGGCCCTCGCCGTCGTAAAGGTTCAGCATCGCATTCAGCGCGTGATAGTCCAGCTCGGCCTTTACGCCATCGTCAAGCATTCCGTCCCCCAGAATTTCGCAAGCCCCGCCTGAACGCGGGAAATGTCCAGATCAGTCCCCGCCAGCTCGAATCGATACAGCACGGGGACGTTGCACTTGTCAGATATCACCCGACCGGCCAAGGCGTATGTCGCCCCGAAATTCCGGTTGCCGGCGGCGATGACGCCGCGCAGCAGGGCCCGGCGGTCAGGATCGTTGAGAAAGCGGATCACCTGCTTGGGCACCGCGCCCCGACCCATCCCGTCGGCATAGGTCGGGCAGATCAGCACATAGGGCAGGGCGGGGGCGGGCATCTCGTCCCTGGGCGAGATCGGGATGCGCCCGGCCGGCAGGCCGAGCCGCGTCACGAAACGCGCCGTGTTCCCCGAGCCCGAGGAGAAATAGACCAGCCCGCCCATGGCCCCGGATCAGGACAGGCGGCCGATCATGTCCGGGCGGAACCCGGCCCAATGGGCTTCGCCGGCGATGACGACGGGAGCCTGGCGATAGCCCAGCGAGGCGACCAGTTCCATCGCCGCGTCATCCTCGGTCAGATCCACCAGATGGTAGTCCAGGCCGCGCGCATCCAGGGCGCGGGTCGTGGCGGTGCATTGCACGCAGGCGGGCTTGGAATAAACGGTGATGGTCATGCCTCGGCTCCTTTTGTTCTGTCGGCAAGAGGGGGCCGGGCCGATGGGCGTGCCATCCGGACCCTGTTCCAGCCCCGCGCCCGCCGCACGGTTTCGTCCTTTCGCGTCATGGCAGGTCTTCTGACTTGCGGGTCTCGGCTTGGCCGGCCTTCCCGGGGCGCGTGGCCCCAGTGGTGATCCGGCGTCGCTCTCCGCTTACAGCTGCGGGGGCAGTGCCGGCTTTTCACCGGCTTCCCTTTTCATCCCCGAGTCGGCCCCGGGACAACCATGACCCTTGCAGTTAGCCATGGGTCATGGCCGGGGTCAATCCATATTTAGTGGATAACTGCGTCCGCCATGGAATATCTGGTGGGCGCATCGATTCTGCCTGTCGCGGGGGATTTCCGGCTTCCGGCGATATCCCGGCCGGGGTATTGCGCCGCGTCCGGCCGGGCAGGCTGTTGGATTGCCGCAACACTCGCCTGTTTCGCAGTCGAAATGACGCAGCGTCATTTGACAAACTGCGACAATTGGCCCCCTTGCATGGGTTACGCGCGGCCAGGACGAGGCACTTCGTTCCCCTTCCGGCTCGTGACACCGCAAGCCATTGATGAGCCAGCACCTTCCTGTCGTTTCCGCCCTGAGGCGGTTGCGATTCATCTTTCGTGCCGGGATCAACCCATGAACAAAACCCATCCCAAACCGCCTGCCTCGGCGTCGGCCGCGCAATTGCTGCCGACCCTGGGCCTGCTTCCCGTGCTGGCCATCTCGGCCGGCGTAGCCGGCCCCGCCCAGGCGCAGGATACCGTAACCCTGGACACGGTGGTCATCCGCCGCCAGCAGGGCAACGAGGCCGAGACCAGCTACAAGGTCACCGAAAGCACCTCGGACAAGGCCACCGCGCCGTTGCTCGACACGCCAAGGACGGTGACCGTCGTCACCGGGCGCCAGATCGAAGAGCGCGGCCAGACCTCGGTCGCAGACGTGCTGCGCACCACGCCGGGCGTCACCCTGGGCGCAGGCGAAGGCGGCGTGCCGCAGGGCGTGCGCCCCTATATCCGCGGCTTCGAGGCCAGCCAGGACATGCTGGTCGACGGCATGCGCAACGCCTCGCGCACGCAATACGAGGCCTTCAACCTGGAATCCATCGAGATCAGCAAGGGCCCGGGCGGGGTCTATTCCGGTGCCGGCTCGACCGGCGGCACCATCAGCCTGAACAGCAAGATCCCGCAGCCGGGCGCCTTTGACGAGGTGGCGCTGTCCTACGGCACCGGCAACTATGTCCGCGGCACGCTGGATTCGAACCGCGAATTCGGCGCGATCGGCCTTCGCCTGAACCTGATGGCGCAGCGCGCCGACGACCTGGGCGGGCGCGACGGCGTCGAGTCCAGGCGGGTCGGCGTGGCGCCCAGCTTCAGCTATCGCCTGACCGATGACAGCAAGATCACCGCCGGGCTCTATTACTACAAGGACGAGGATACGCCCGATTACGGCGTGCCGATGTCCAATGCCACCACGCCGGCCGCATGGCGGCGCGGCTCGGGCACCCGCATCGACCCGTTCCTGCCGGTCGATGTCGATCCCGACACCTTCTACGGCCTGCACGCGCGCGATTTCCGCGACATCGAATCCGCCTCGGGCTATGTGAGGTTCGAGCATGCCTTCTCGGACAGCCTGCGGCTGACCACGGCGCTGCGCAAGGCACGCGACACCAACACCTATGTCGTGACCTCGCCGACCTCGGGCAGCGACGGCCTGGTGTCGCGCAGTTCCAAGGCTTCGGATCGGGTGAACGAGACGGTCTCGTTCAACGCCCAGCTTTCGGGCGAGGCACGGGCCTGGGGCGTCGAGCACAGCTTCGCGGTCGGCGTGGACATCGCCAATTCGCGTGCCACCACCCGCCGGCTGACGGTGACCAATCCCGACCCGATGCCGACCTCGCCCTATGAGAATCCGAACCCCGGCGCGCCCTGGGGCGGCAGCATCGAGCGCGGCGGCGAGAGCGGCTACAGCACCACCAGGTCGCGTGGCGTCTATGCGCTGGATACCATCACCTTCACCCCGCAATGGGAGGCGACGGTGGGGCTGCGCTGGGACGATTACAGCGTCGACAGCATTATCCATGCGACCGACACCACCCCGCGCGAAAGCCACGGCAACGATTCCGATTTCCTGAACGGGATGCTGGGCGTGGTCTACAAGCCGGTGCAGAACGGTTCGATCTATGCCTCGGCCAGCACCTCCTCGAACCCGGCGGGCGAGGGCGCGGGCACTGGTGGCAGCAATGCCTCGGACGATCTGGACAGCCTCGACCCCGAGCGCAGCGTGAACTACGAGATCGGCACGAAATGGCTGGTGCTGAACGACCAGCTCGAGCTGAGCGCGGCGCTGTTCAGGACCGAAAAGGACAATGCCCGCGTCACCAACGCCCTGGGCGAGACCGCGAATATCGGCAACACCACCGCCAGGGGCATCGAGCTGGGCTTTGCCGGCCAGGTCACCGAGCGCTGGGGCATCTGGGGCGGTTATGTCCATCAGGACGTCAAGCTGAAGGACGGCGGCTGGAGCACCCCGCGCGGCGGCGGCGAGCCCTATCCGAACCCCGCCACCGGCAAGCAGGTCGCGAAGGTTCCGCGCAACAGCTTTTCGCTGTGGACGACCTACGACTACAGCCCGCAACTGACGGTGGGCGGCGGCGTGACCTATACCGGCAAGCGCATGGCCAGCTATTCGCAGAACGGCGATGCCGATGCTGCCCTGCCGTCGAGCTGGCGCACCGACCTGATGGCGGCCTACAGGCTGACCGAGGCCACGGCGCTGCAACTCAACGTCAACAACGTCTTCGACCGCCAGATCTATACCGACTCGCATGTCTCGCAATTCGCCAATATCGAGCCGGGCCGGAACTTCGTGCTGACGCTGAAGCACGCGTTCTGATCACCGCGTCGTCGCGGCCTTCGGGGGCGGCTTTCGGGCCGTCCCCCTTTTGCAGTGGGGGCCGGCCAGGCCGGGATCCCCGCCGATGTCGTGGCGCCGTGCGGCTACGCGCGGCACGCGGCCGGTCGTCGCCCGTCAGGTCGCCGTGCGCATCCCGGTGCTGTGCGACGGCGGCATCCGGCGCGGCGGGGGTCGCGGATATGCGGATATGCTGACCATCCTGCGCGCCGAGCTCGAGGTCGCCATGGCCCTGACCGGCCGGCGCGATCTGGCCGGCATCGACGAGGGCGTGATCCGGCCTAGCCCCTGAAGCTGCGCCACAGGCTCAGCGCGGCATCGGACAGATCGCCCAGCCGGGCCACGACGTGCTCGCGCTCCAGCCCCGGCCCGTCCTCGGCGCGGTCCAGCCGCCGCAACAGCCGCATCACCCGGCGCTTGTGGATGCCGGTCCAAAGCTGGACCGGATCGGCGACCAGCCCGGCAAAGGTCGTCAGGACCGAGGCGAGCATGGCCAGAACCACGCCGGTCAGCACCACCTCGATGCTGGAAAGCTCGCGCGGGAAGGCGCCATACCACATGCGTCCGGCCCAGCTTCCCAGCGCGAAATTCTCGACGGCCTGCGCCTGTGCCCGCAGATGCGCGATCGGCCCGGCCAGCGAGATCACGCCCGGCGTGGCCCGGTGGAACAGCAAGAGTCCCGAGGCCAGCACCAGAAGCGAGGTGGTGATCTCGGACACCGCATTGCGGGTTTCGGCATAGTCCGACACGGCGCGGGCGACGCTGCGGGGCGCGGCCTCGGGGGCCAGCCCCCTTGCGGCCAGATCGTCGACGAAGCCGGCCAGATCCGCCTCGATCCGCTGCGCCACGTCGGATTTCAGAAAGATCTGCCGGCGCGACAGCCAGTCGCCCGCCCGGACCAGCCCGATCCGGCGCAGAAGCGGCGCGCCCAGCCGCACCAGCAGGAACAGCGGCGACAGCATCACGTTGATGGGCGCGCGCAGCAGGTCCAGCCCAAGCGCGTGGCGATGCAGCGCCAGCGTGCCGCGCGGCCCGTAGCGGGCGCGCACGAAGCGGCGGACCTCGGTTTCGCGCCGGGTCATCGGGCGAGTGTCGGCGGGCGCAAGGGCCATGGGCGCGGTCCTTTGGCGGATCGCGCCCAATCTAGGCATCGCGACAGGGACGCTCAATGCCCGCCGGTCAGATCAGCGCCACCAGCCCCAGCCCCAGGGCCGAGATGAACAGCCAGGCCAGCGCGCCAAGCGCCAGCGGCCGGACGCCCTTGGCGCAGAGCTTGCGGATGTCGGTCTCCAGCCCCATCGCGGCCAGCGCCACCGTCAGGAGAAAGGCGGTCAGGGCGACGATCTCGGCATGCAGCGCCTCGGGCAGGGGCAGGGCGCTGTTCAGCAGCACCACGGCGATGAAGCCCAGCACGAACCAGGGCGTCGGCGCCGAGCCATGCGCGGCCTTGCCGCCCCGCCGCGCCAGCGTGCCCAGCATCAGGATCAGCGGTGCCAGCAGCATCACCCGGCTCAGCTTGGCGACGGTCGCGGCCTGTCCCGCCTCGGCGCCATGCTGGAAGCCGGCGCCGACGACCTGCGCCACCTCGTGCACGGTCGCGCCGACCCAGATGCCGTAATGCGAAGGCCCCATCCCCAGCATCTCGCCCAGCACCGGCATGGCCAGCATCGAGAGCGAGCCGAAGACCGTCACGCAGGCGATGGCATAGGCCACGTCCTCGTCCGTCCCGCGCGTGACCGTGTTCGTGGCGATCACCGCCGAGGCGCCGCAGACCGAGGTGCCGGCCGCGATCAGCTCGGCAAGCCGCGCCTCGACCCCCAATGCCCGGCCGGCCCATCTGGTAAAGACGAAGGTCGCGGCCAGCACCACCGCGATCACCGCCACCCCCGGCAGGCCCACGGCGCGCAATTGCTCCAGCGTCAGCTGAAAGCCCAGCAGCACGATGGCGAAACGCAGCACCCGACGCAGCGAAAAGCCGATGCCCGGCCGCGCCGCCGCGGGTGTGCCGACAAGGTTGCGCAGCGCCATGCCCAGCACCATCGCCACCACCAGCGGGCTGAGCGCCGGTATGCCCGAAAGCCTCTGCGCCGCCATGGCAAGGATCGCGATGCCGAAGGTCAGCCCCAGCCCCGGCAGGGTGGCGCCCAGCCAGGCCCCGATCGCGGAAGATGTTTGCTGGTCCTGGTCGGTCGAGGACATGGCCGCGCTCCTTTGCCTTTGGGGCGGAACATGGTCCTGAATCGACGTTCAATCCATCGCATTATATTTGCCATATCGTTCTATTTTACTTATGAGTCTGGCATGACGCTGGAACAGCTCCGCATCTTCCTTGCCGTGGCCGAGCGGCAGCATGTCACCCGCGCGGCCGAGGCGCTGAACCTGACGCAATCGGCGGTCAGCGCCGCCGTCTCGGCTTTGGAGGCACGGCATGGCGTGCGCTTTTTCGACCGGGTGGGGCGGCGGATCGTGCTGACCGAGACGGGCGAGGCCTTCATGGCCGAGGCGCGCGCCGTGCTGGACCGGGTCGAGACCGCCGAGATGGTGCTGGAGGATCTGTCGCGCGAGCCGCGGGGCCGGCTGCGGGTCCATGCCAGCCAGACCGTCGCCAGCTATTGGCTGCCGCCGCGGCTGGTGGCGCTGCGCGAGATGCATCCGGGGATCGAACTGCGCCTGACGGTCAGCAACACCACCCATGCCGCGGATGCCATGCAGGACGGCGGTGCCGACCTGGGGTTGGTCGAGGGTGCGGTGGCGCATGGCGGGCTGCACCGGCAGGTGGTGGCCCGCGACCGGCTGGTGCTGGTCATGGCGACCGATCACCCCTGGGCCGGGGTCGAGGCGATGCCCCAGGCCGGGCTGGAGGCGCAGAACTGGATCCTGCGCGAGCCGGGCTCGGGCACGCGCTCGGAATTCGAGACCTGGCTTGCCGGGCGGGGGCTTTCCATTGCCGCGCTGCCCTTGTCGCTGGAGCTGCCCTCGAACGAGGCGGTTCTGAACGCGGTCGCCGCCAGCCAATGCCTCGCGGCGCTGTCGCAACGGGCGGTGGCGCGGCCGGCCGCTGCGGGCTGGATCCGTACCCTGCCGCTGCCGGGGGCGGAGCGGCCGTTTTCGCTGCTGACCAATCCGCGGCGCTATCGCACGCGGGCGGTGCAGGCGCTGATCGACATCCTGACGGACGAGGGTTTCGCCGCAGGCACCCCCTGACATGAAAAGGCCTGCGCCATCGGGAGGGAAGGCGCAGGCCGTCTTCTCGGCGGGGCGACCGGGTCCGTCGCGCTGGTCCCGGTCACTCCGCGAGGGACTTCGTCAACCGTGCTGGGCCTCGGGCTCGGACATCGGCGTATCCTCGTCCAGCACGTCCAGCGTCGGCATGTCCTCGCCTTCCAGGACGCGGCGGGCGCGGTCGCGGTCGATGTCGCCCACCCAGGAGGCGACGACCACGGTGGCGACGCAATTGCCCAGATAGTTCCCCAGCGCCCGGGCGATGCCCATGAACCAGTCGACCGACAGCACCAGGACCAGCCCGATGGCGGGGATCGCCGGGATCGCGGCCAGCGTCGCGGCCAGGATCACGATGGCCGAGCCCGGCACGCCATGCGCGCCCTTCGAGGTCACCAGCGCCACGCCCAGGATGGCCAGCAGGTCGGTGGTCGACAGCGGCGTGTTGGTGGCCTGGGCGATGAAGACCGCCGCCAGCGTCAGGTAGATCGAGAAGGCGTCGAGGTTGAAGGAATAGCCCGTCGGCACAACCAGCCCCACGGTCGAGTCCTTGATGCCCAGGTGTTCCAGCTTGCGCATGGTCTGCGGCAGCACGGCGTCGCTGCTGGCCGTGCCGGCGACGATGCCGACCTCGGTGCGCAGATAGCGCAGCAGCTTGAAGATGCTGAAGCCCGCAAGGCGCAGGACGAAGCCCAGCACCACGAAGACGAACACGGCGATGGTGACATAGAACAGCCCCACCAGATAGCCCAGCTGCGCCAGCGAGCCGATGCCGTATTGCCCGACGGTGAAGGCGATGGCGCCGAACACGCCCAGCGGCGCCAGCCGGACGATGAAGAACATGATCTTGAAGGTGACGTCGCCCGTCAGCTCGATCATGTGCAGAAGCGGCTTGCCGCGTTCGCCCACCAGCGACAGCGCGCAGCCGAACAGGATCGCGACCAGCAGCACCTGCAGGATGTCGCCCTGTGCGAAACCGCTGATCATCGTGGTCGGGATCAGCTTCATCAGGAAGTCGACGGTGCCGCCGCTGGTGACCTGGTCCGCGCGCTCGACATAGGCCGACAGCGCCGAGGCGTCGAGTTGGCTCACGTCGATGTTCATGCCGTGGCCCGGCCCGAACAGATAGGCGACCGCGATGCCCAGGGCCAGCGCGATGGTGGTGATGATCTCGAAATAGATGATGGCGCGCACGCCGACCTTGCCGACCTTTTTCAGGTCGCCCGCGCCGGCGATGCCATGCACCACGACGCAGAACACGATGACGGGGATCAGCATCTTGATGAGCTTGATGAACCCGTCCCCAAGCGGCTTCATCTTGGCGGCGAACTCGGGCGCGAAGAAGCCGGCGATGACCCCCAGCACCAGCGCCACGCAAACCTGTCCAAACAAGGACCTGGACCAATTCGGCATGTGTTTCCGTTCCTCCCTGTGACGGAAGGGGCAGGCTGCGGCGCGGCACTTTCGGATGCGTCTTCCTTCGCATCGCTGGCGCGCGGTCGCGGCTGACCCCTCATGCCGATGAGTGTTGGCGAATGCCGCATCCGTGTCTAATATTGATTTAACGGTTATCTATAGGGTGACGCTATGAGAATGCGCCAGCTTCGCTGTTTCGTCGTCCTGGCCGAGGAGTTGAACTTCACCCGTGCCGCGCGGCGGCTGAACATGTCGCAGCCGCCGTTGAGCACGCAGATCCAGACACTTGAGCGCGAAGTGGGTGCCGAACTCATCAGCCGCACCAGCCGCAAGGTGGCGCTGACGCGGGCGGGCGAGCTGTTCCTGCCCCGGGCGCGCAACATGCTCGACCAGTATGAGCGCAGCCTGCAGGAGATCCGCGAAATCCAGCAGGGCCAGGACGGATTGCTGGAAATCGGAGCAACCGGCTCGATCCTGCGCGGGGGCCTGTCCGAGCTTTTGGCGCATTTCGCCCGGCTGCATCCGCGAATCACCCTGCGCGTGCACGAGCAGACCCCCGCCGCGCAGATCACCGAGGTGCTGAGCCGGCGCACCGATGTCAGCTTCAACCGCTCGGTGCCGCGTGACGAGGAACTGGCCCACGAATACGGCTGGCGCGAGGAAATGGTGGCGCTGGTGCGCAGCGATCACCGGCTGGCCGGTCGCACCTGCGTTTCGATCGACGACCTGCGCGAGGACCAGCATGTCGTTCTGCGTCCCGACAGCTCCGATTTCGCGGCCTATGTCATGGCCTGCATCGTCGCCGCGGGCTATCGGCCGCGGGTCTCGCAGCAGGTGGTGGATGCGCAGTCGATCCCCAGCCTGATCGTGGCGGGCTTCGGGGTCAGCATCGTACCGGCGGGCATCGCCAGGCTGACGGCGGGGCCGCTGACCTTCCTGCCGATCCGGCCCAACCCGCCGGTCTCCGAGGTTTTTATCGTCTATCACCACCGCGACCCGGCGCCGGCGCTGCAACTGTTCCTGGCCGAGATCCGCCGCAGCCTGGGCCATGATCCCACGCGCCCCGCGCGCTGAAGGCGCGGCCCGGCCGGACCGGGGATCGGCCGAGGCGCCGAGTTTGGCTTTGACTTACGGGCCGCGACAGGATAGGCGGGCGGCTTGGCTCCGCATTCCGGGCCGGCGGACCATGGGAGGGTCCGGCCGCAAAGGGGATGGTGCCTTTCACCCGGATGCCCCGCATCCCCTTTCTGGCGAAGAAGATGAACGAACATGATATTGCCGCGCCTCTGGCTGCGGCGCTGGCGGCCAAGGGCTATGCCAGCCTGACCTCGGTGCAGGAAGCGGCGCTCGCGCCCGAAGCACGGGGCCGCGACGTGCTGGTCTCGGCGCAGACCGGCTCGGGCAAGACCGTGGCCTTCGGCCTGGCCATGGCCGGCGACATCCTCGATGGCGATGCGCTGCCCGAGGCGGGACAGCCGCTGGCACTGGCCATCGCGCCGACGCGCGAACTGGCCTTGCAGGTGGCGCGCGAACTGGGCTGGCTCTACGAACAGGCGGGCGCGCGCATCGCCACCTGCGTCGGCGGCATGGATTACCGGACCGAGCGCCGGGCGCTGGAGCGCGGCGCCCATATCGTCGTCGGCACTCCCGGCCGGCTGCGCGACCATATCGAGCGCGGCTCGCTGGACCTGACCGCCTTGCGCGCCTGCGTACTGGACGAGGCGGACGAGATGCTGGACCTGGGCTTTCGCGAGGATCTGGAGTTCATCCTGGGCTCGGCACCGGCCGAACGCCGCACGCTGCTGTTCTCGGCCACCGTGCCCCCGGCCATCGAGGCGCTGGCCCGCGACTTCCAACGCGACGCCCTGCGCATCCAGGCGATGGGCGAGGCACGCCAGCACGGCGACATCGAATATCGCGCCATGTCGGTGACCACCCGCGACCGCGAGCACGCCATCTTCAACACGCTGCGCTATTACGAGGCCAGCCGCGCCATCATCTTCTGCAAGACCCGCGCCAACGTGAACCACCTGCTGGCGCGCATGGGCAATCGCGGCTTCAAGGTCGTGGCGCTGTCGGGCGAACTCAGCCAGCAGGAGCGCAGCCATGCCCTGCAAGCCCTGCGCGACGGGCGTGCGCGGGTCTGCATCGCCACCGACGTGGCGGCGCGCGGCATCGACCTGCCGGGGCTGGAACTGGTGATCCACGCCGACCTGCCGACCAATCCCGATACGCTTTTGCACCGTTCGGGCCGCACCGGCCGGGCCGGGGCCAAGGGCACCTCGGTGCTGATCGTCCCCTCCTCGGAATACAAGCGGGCGCAGCGGCTGCTCCAGCGCGCCAAGCTGGTCGCGGAATGGGGCAAGGCGCCCTCGGCCGACGAGGTGCAGGCCCGCGACGACGCACGCATGCTGGACCATCCCGCCCTGGCCGAAGCGCCGGGCGACGAGGCGGGACTGGCCGCCGCGCTGCTGGACCGCTTCGGAGCCGAGCGGGTCGCCTCGGCCTTCGTGCGGCTGTGGCGCGAGGGGCGCCCGGCGCCCGAGGAACTGTCGGAAAGCGCGGCCCCCGCGCCTTCGGCGCCGCGCGAGCGGGGCGAGTTCGGCCCGGCGGTCTGGTTCCTGCTTTCGGTCGGCCATTCCGGCCGCGCCGAGGCGCGCTGGCTTCTGCCCAAGATCTGCGAGGCGGGCGGCATCACCCGCGACGCCATCGGCGCGATCCGGGTCAAGACCGACCAGACCTTCGTGCAGATCGCGGCACCCGTCGCGCCGAATTTCGGCGAGCGGATCGAATTGGAGCCCGGCCTGACCATGCGCCGGATCGAGGGCGAGCCGGTCTTCGACGCCGCACCCGTGCGTGAGAAAAAGCCGCATCGCGGCCCGGCCCCGGTCGCGGCGCGTCCCGAGCCGCTGGAGCCCCGGACCAAGCCGAAGCCCAAGCCGGCCCGGCGCCCGGCGCTGCTGGACCCCGACGAGGTGAAGCCGCGCCCCGCGCCCGAAGCCGCAGTCGACCGGGTGCCCGAACCCGAGGCGGCCCCGCGCAAGGCACGCTGGAGCGCCGAGAAGAAGCTGGCGCAGAAGGCCGCGCCGAAAGCCGGTCCCCGTGCCGCGGGCTTCAAGTCGCATGGCGCCGCGCCCCGCGACGACCGCCCGGCCCGAGGCGAGGGCGCCGAGGCGCGTCCCAAGCGTGCCGCCGGCTTCAAGTCCCACAAGCCCGCGGGCGGCTGGCAGGGCAAGGCGGGCGACAAGCCCTTCCGCAGCGGAGCAAAGCCCGGCAAGCCGGGCAAGCGCTGACAAGCGGCTGAAACGGCCCGGCAGACGCGGGGGGCGGCTTTGTTCCTTTGCTTCGCCACGGAGATCGCGCCCTTGTCGTGGCGACGAATGGCGGGCATCAGGATCGGCTGATCCGCATCAGGGAAATGCCGTGGCCGCGGCCGAATTCCCCCCCTGCCTGATCACGCCCGGCATCGGAGCGGCGAAGGGCGGTTCTGCCGGCGCGCCGTGCTTCCGGTCTCGCGCTCGGCCGGCGCTAGCCCTCGATGCGGTGCATCTCGCGATAGGTCCGGGGCGAGATGCCGAAGCGCTTCTCGAACAGGCGCGAGAGCCTTGCGGCCGGAGACAGGCCCACCTGCGCCGCGACCTGCTTGATCGACAGCCCTCGCGACAGCAACATGCGCGCCGCGTCCAGCCGCACGGTTTCGACGAAATGGGCGGGAGTCTTGCCGGTCACGGCGGCGAACTTGCGGTGAAAGCTGCGCTCGGTCAGGCCGGCGCGGCCAGCCAGCGCCGGCACGTCCAGCGTGGCGCCGAGATTGGACTGGATCCACCCGATCAGATCGGCAAAGGGGTTGTCGCCCCTGGCCTGCGCCGACAGCACCGGGCTGAACTGCGACTGATGGCCCGGCCGGCGGGCATAAAGGATCAGCCGCTGCGCCACCTCGCCCGCGATGGCCGTGTCCAGGTCGCGCCCGACCATGGCAAGCGCCATGTCGATGCCGGTGGTGACCCCGGCCGAGGTCCACAGGCGGCCATCCTCGACATACAGCGCCTCGGGATCGACGGTCACGCGCGGGAAATGCGCCCGGAAGGGCTCATAGGCATCCCAATGCGTCGCGACCCGGCAGCCGTCCAGCAGCCCGAGGCTTGCCAGCACGATCCCGCCCGAGCAGACCGAGCCGAACCGGCCGGCCTTTGCCGACAATGCAGGAAGCACCCGGCGCAATTCGGGGTCCGCCATGGCGGCTTGCAGCGGTCCGCTTTCGGCGCCCACGATCAGCAGCGTTCCGATCCTGCATCCGCGAAACCCGGCAAGGCGCGAAGTCTGGACGGAAACACCGCTGCTGCTGGCGATCTCGCCCCCGGCCGGCGAGGTCAGCGCGACCTCGTAGAACGGTGCCTGTCCCGCCTGTCCCAAGGCGCGGTTCGCGCCGTTGAGGACGGATGCCGGCCCCGCCATGTCGAGCAGTTCGAACCCCGGATAGACGACGAAGACGATCTGGTGCATTGGCAGGAATTAGCATGTTTCCGTCATTCCTGCTATCGTTGCGGCGGGCTAGTCTGAACCGACGGGCATCCCTTGCAAGCGCATGCCCGACCCGGCAGCCGGAAGGTCGCGCGATGACATGGCGCATTCTTGCCGCAGCGTTTCTGGTGCTGGCCGCAGCCCCCGCGGCGTGGCTGGCGCAACTGCCCGCGCCGGTTCATCCCGCCGCGCCCCCGGTTCCGGCGGCCGAGCAGGCCGGGCTGATCGAGGCCCTGCGCCCGCCCAAGCGGACCCGCCCGCTGATCGCCATCGTCGCGATCAACGATGCGACCGAGGTGACGGATTACCTGGTGCCGGCGGGGATCCTGCGTCGTGCCGGCGTCGCCGACGTGATGCTGCTGGCGACGGGGCCCGGCCCGGTGCGGCTTTACCCCGCGCTTCGGGTCAGGCCGGATGCCACGATCGCCGATTTCGACCGCGCCCATCCGCAGGGGCCGGATTACGTCATCGTCCCGGCAATGAGCCGGGAAGACCCGCAACTGCTCGACTGGCTGCGGCGGCAAGCGGACAGTGGCGCGACCGTCGTCGCGGTCTGCGCCGGCGCCCGGGTCGCCGCTGCCGCGGGCCTGCTGGATGGCAAGCGGGCGGTGACGCATTGGTATTACCTGCCCGGGATGCTGAAGCGGCATCCCGATATCCGCCATGTCCCGGATCGCCGGATGGTCGCCGACCGCGGGGTCGCCACGACGACCGGCATCACCGCCTCGATACCGATGATGCTGACCCTGACCGAAGCCATCGCCGGGCGCGGCAAGGCGGAAGCGGTGGCGCGAGAGTTGGGGCTGGCCTCATGGGATGCCTCCCATGCCAGCGCCGGTTTCCGCCTGACGCGCCCCTTCGCGACCACGGTGCTGGCCAACCGGGCGCAGTTCTGGCGGCGCGAGGAACTGGCGCTGCCCCTGCGGCCCGGCATGGACGAAGTGACGCTGGCCCTGAGCGCGGATGCCTGGTCGCGGACCTATCGCTCGGCCGTGGTCGGCGTGGCGGCTGCGCCGGTGGTCACGGCGAACGGCATCGCCATCCTGCCCGACCGGGCAAGCGGCGGCGAAGGCGCGGGGCAGGTGCCGGCCTTTGCCGACCGGCCCCCGGCCGCCGCACTGGACCTGACGCTGGAGGCCATCGGCAGGCGTTACGGACCGCGCACCGCCGATGTCGTCGCCATGCAACTGGAATACCCCGGGGAGTGAAGGACCGATCATGCGACCGACAAGAACCTGGACCAGCCTTGCCGCCCTTGCACCTGCGGGCGGGCCTGCGCGCCAGCCCGATGAGCCCTCGGCGCAACGGCGTCGATGTCGCGGCGGTGCTGGCCCGGCCGATCCCACCCGCCGCGAAATTCGCGCCATGACATCAAAGGAGACCACGCCATGAGAAGGATCATCGCGATCACCTATGTCAGCCTCGACGGGGTCATGCAGGCGCCCGGCGGACCCGAGGAAGACCCAAGCGGCGGCTTCGTCCATGGCGGCTGGGCGATGCCCCGTTGGGACGAGATGATGAACGGCCTTCTGGCCGAGTTGCTGGACCGGCCCTTCGCCCTTCTGCTGGGCCGCAAGACCTACGAGATCTTTGCCGGCTATTGGCCGCATCACACCGACAACCCGGTCGGCAGGAAATTCGACGCGGCGGTGAAATACGTCATGACCCGCCGCCTCGACCGTCTGGACTGGGCAGGGTCCGAGCGGGTCGATGCGGCAGGCGTCGCGCGGCTGAAATCCGGCGACGGTCCCCAGATCCATGTCTGGGGCAGCGGCAATGCCCTGCGGGCGCTGACGGCTGCCGGGCTGGTGGACGAATACCGCCTCTGGACCTTTCCGCTGATCCTTGGCGGCGGCAAGCGCCTGTTCGAGCCGGGCCTTCCCGCCACGGCGCTGACGCTGGCCGACACAAAGGTGTCGACGACCGGGGTGGTCATCAATACCTATCGCCCCGCCGGTCCGGTCGCCTTGCCCGCCGAGGGCGTGGGCAAAGCGGAATGAGACGGGAAAATGCGCGCCGCCTGCCGCCTGCCGCCATGCCGCAAGGCGCAGGGGCGCTCATGACAGGCTGATGCGGTCCAGAACGCGGCTGGCGATGGCTGCGGTTTCATGCCAGCCGGGCAGGGCGTTGCCGGCCCGTCGCGCGGCGTCGCGCATCCGCGCATGCAAGGGTCCGTCGCCCAGCAACCGGCGCAGCGCGGCCGCGAAGGCATGCGGATCATCGGGCGGCACCAGCAGCCCCGTGGCTGCGGGCACGGTGTCGGGAACCGCGCCCGTCGCGCAACTGACGATCGGCAGGCCATGCGCCAGCGCCTCGTCGAAAACCAGGCCGTGGCCCTCGTATCGAGTCGCCAGGGCAAAGATCGAGGCGCTGGCATAAAGCCGCTCCAGCCGGTCGGCATCGACCCGTCCCGCCAATGTCACCCGCCCCGAGACCGGGCTGCCGGCCAATTGCCGGGCGAGTGCCGCGGCATGGGCCCCGTCCCACGGATTGCCGACGATCACCGCCTGCCAGTCCAGGTCGGTCAGTCCCGCCAGGGCATCGATCAGCACGTCATGGCCCTTGCGCGGATGCAGGATGCCCACCGACAGGATCAGCGGCGGGGTGACGGGCGAGGGTGCGAGCCGGGCCGGCTCGACCCCCGGGCGGGCGATGGTGATGCGGTCGGCGGACACGCCGTAGCGTTCGGTCAGCATGGCGCGGGCATGCGGGCTTGGGACCAGCACATGGCGCGCCAGTTGCAGGTTGTCGCGCTCGGTCCGGTAAAGATGCGCGCGCCGCGCCGGATTAAGGCCGGTCTCCATCGCCAGCGGATGATGGATCATCGCCACGATGGGCGCGCGGACCCGGGCGAGGCCGGCCGTGTCGATGGCGCCGAAGACCAGCCCGTCCACGATCAGCGGGCGATC
The DNA here is from genome assembly GCF_030234105.1 of Paracoccus sp. SSJ. Taxonomy (NCBI): domain Bacteria; kingdom Pseudomonadati; phylum Pseudomonadota; class Alphaproteobacteria; order Rhodobacterales; family Paracoccaceae; genus Paracoccus; species Paracoccus sp. SSJ. Next base: position 29,058 of record NZ_JASSPE010000013.1, read on the forward strand.
CTCGGCCACCAGCGCCGCCACAGCCGCCGCCATTTCGGCGGGGGTCGGGTCGGGAAAGCTCGCGACCAATTGCAGGTGCCGCATGTCGTGGCCCAGGTCGCGCAAACCCTCCAGCAGGCGGCGTTCGTAGATATAGCCGCCGGTCAGCGTGGCGATGTCGCCCGGAATGGCAAAGGCCGCGTCGCAAGGTCTGGTCATGGTCGCACCTGTTCGGGGGCATAGAGGGTCAGGACACGGCGCTCGGCCGCGCCGACGGCGGCATGGCCCAGCCACGAGATCAGCGTGACCAGCACCACCGAGGACCAGAGCATGTCGTAATCGGACACCGAGGCCGACAGCGCCATCAGCCCGCCGATGCCGCCGCCCGTCGCCAGCCATTCGACCACCGTGACCGCCAGCACCGCTGCCGGCACGCTTATCCGGGCCGAGGCGAAAAGCGCGGGCAGCATCGCCGGGATGCGCACATGGATCATCTGTCGCCAGCGGCCGGCGGCATAGGTGCGAAAGACATCGAGGATCTGGCCCGGCGCCTGCCGCAGCCCGTGCTGGCAGGCGACGAAGGTCGGAAAGAACACCATGACCGCGACCAGCACCACCACGCCCGCCGCGCCGCGCCCGACCAGCACCACGATCAGCGGCGCCGTGGTCACGATGGGGATGGCCCGCAACGCGATGGCCAGCGGCGTGACCAGCGCCGAGAGTGCCGGCAGCAGCGCCAGCAGGACGGCAAGCCCGGCGCCCGCCGCCAGCCCCGCCGCATAGCCCGGCAGCACATGGGCGCCGGTCTGCGCCAGCGCGCCCGCAAGGGTCTGCCGGGTCTCGGCGGCATCCGGCGCCCAGATCAGCGCCGCCAGCACGTCGCCCGGCCGCTTGGCGAAGAACGGGCTGAGTCCCGCCAGCCGCATCCCTGCCCACCACGCGCCAAGGACGGTCGCGATCACCGCGAGCGCCGAAACCGGCGCCGCCCGGCGCGAACGGCGCGCGGTGCCGGGCGGGGCCAGCAGGACGGGCGGCGTCTCGTCCAGAAAGCGATGGGCCAGGGCGCCGATCAGCGCATAGGCCGCGACCGGGACGGCGGCGGCCAGCGCGGCGATGCTCCAGAGCGCGGGCACGTCCAGCGCGCGGGTAAAGCGGATGGTCAGCACGCCCATGCCGCGCTCGGCCCCGGTGAATTCGCCGACCAGCGCCCCCAGGAAGGCTGCCGGGGCCGAGATCTGCAATCCCGCGACCAGATAGGGCAGCGCGGCGCGCAGCCGGACATGGCGCAACTCGGCCATCCGGCCCCGGCCATAGACGTGGATCAGGTCCAGCCATGCGGCGGGAACGGCGCGCAGGCCGGCAAGCAGCGGGATCAGCGTGGTGTAATAGACCGCCAGCGCCGCCAGCGCGATCTGCGGGCCGTCGCCCGGTCCCATCATCACCCGCAGGATCGGCCCCGTCGCGACCAGCGGCAGGCAAAAGACCACCAGCGCCAGCCCCGAGACCAGCCCGGTCAGTCGCGGCCAGAGCAGCGCCAGGCCGGCCAGCGCCACGGCGGCCAGGTTGCCCAGCACGAAACCCGCCGCCGCATTGCCGCCGGTCACGGCCAGCGCGCGGGACAGCAGGCCGGCATGGGCGGCGGTCCATTGCGCGACCTCGGCGGGACCGGCGATCAGGTGGCGGCCCGACAGGGCAAGCGCCGATGCCTGCCAAAAGGCCAGCAGCAGGATCAGCCCGGCCAGCCCATTCCTCATGGTCATGTCGCGCCGGCGGGCACGGAGAGCGCCGCCCGCGCCTGGGCCTCGATGCGGCGAAAGGCGGGGCTGTCGGTCAGGTCGGGCCTGCGCGGATGGGGCAGGGGCACGGCGATGTCGGCGACGATCCGCGCCGGGCGCGGCGACAGGACCAGGATGCGGTCGGCCAGCAGCACCGCCTCGGCCAGCGAATGGGTCACCAGCAGCGCCGTCGTGCCCTGCGCCTGCCACAGCGGCGGCAGGTCCTGCGCAAGCTGGCGGCGGGTCAGTTCGTCGACCGCGCCGAAGGGCTCGTCCAGCAGCAGGACCTGCGGCGCGGTGACCAGCGCGCGGGCGATGGCGGCGCGCTGGCGCATGCCGCCCGACAGCGCCGCCGGGCGCGTCGCCGCAAAGCCCTCCAGCCCGACCAGCCGCAGCAGATGCGCCACCTTGCCCGGATCGGCGGGCTGGCGGGCGAGCTTGCGCGCCAGCGCCACGTTCTGCGCGGCGCTGAGCCAGGGCAGCAGCGAGGGGTCCTGGAACGCGACCGAGATCGTGCCCTGCCGGCGCTGGCGGGCCGGGTCCAGCCCGCCGATCCGCACCTGCCCGTCGTCCGGCTGTTCCAGCCCCGCGATCAGCCGCAGCAGCGTGGACTTGCCGCAGCCCGAGGGGCCGATCAGCGCGGTGGTCCGGCCGGCGTCGAAATCGGCGTCGAAACCCGCGACCGCCTGCACGCCGCCGGGCCAGGATTTCGACAGCGCCCGGCAGGCGATCCCGGCGCGATCGCCGTCAGGCATGGACCGCCTCCAGGATCGAGCGGTCCCAAAGCGCGGGCGTCACCTCGCGGCCCAGCAGGGCCAGGGTGCGGATATTGGCCTCGACGGCCTCGTCGCTCCACCAGCCGAAACCGTGCCGCTCGGTCAGGTCCGAAAACATCAGCGGCAATTGCCGGCGCGCCTGCAATTTCTGCGTGGGCAGGTCCAGCCCGGCATCGGGGAACATGGCGACGGTCAGCTCGGCCGCCGCATCGCTGTCGGCGCGGCAGGTCTCCCACCCCCGCGCCTCGCCGGCCATCAGCGCCACCAGCGCGTCGCGGCGGCGGGCGAGGCTGTCCTCGGTCGCGATATAGGTCTGGGAATGCAGGGCATAGCCGTGATCGGCCATCAGCATGGTCCGGGCCTCGATGCCCTGGATCGCCATGGCGACCGGCAGGTCGGTTTCCCAGCAGAGCAGGCAGTCCACCTCGGCCGCGACCAGAGGCTGGGCCGTGTATTGCGTCGGCACGATGCGGATCGCGTCGAAATCCACCCCGTTCAGCCGGCACAGCGCCTGAAGCACGGGCGTGTTGGCGATGGCCATGCCGATGCTTTTCCCCGGCAGGTCGGCGGGCGTTTCCACCGGATTGCCCGGCAGCGAGGCGATGGCGAAGGGGTTCTTCTGCATGGCGACTCCGATGATCCTGAACGGTGCCCCCTGCGCCACCGCCGCCGCGGCATAATCGGCGGCCGAGATGCCGACCAGCGCCGTGCCCGCCACGACCGGCGGCTCGACCGGCGCGTTCGGGCCGCCCTGCAACAGCGAGACATTCAGCCCCGCCTCGCGCCACCAGCCGTTTTGCAGCGCGATGTAGCTGCCGGCGAACTGCACCGAATGCAGCCAGGAAAGCTGAAGCGCGACGGCCTCTTGCGCCCGGGCCGCGTGCGGCGACAGGCCGGACAGGCCAAGCGCCAGCCCTGCCGTCCCGCCCTGCAAGAGCCGGCGCCGTGTCAGCGGGGAATGGGTCATCGGGGCACCTCCGTTCGGGTCATCCTGGGGCCGGAAAGGAACGGGCTTGCCCGGCCGGGCGTTCCCTCGGCCCTGGTCCATCCGGCGCGGCAAAGCCTTGCAGGATCAGGTCGCGCATCCGGTCCATCGGGATCGCGGCGCTATCCGTCCCGGGGATCAGGCCGGGCGTGAACCCCCATTCGGCGCTGCGTCGCACCAGCGTCTCGGGTCCGATCACATGCATGGGCACGTCGCGCCCGCCGTCGGGTGCGATGCCTTGCGCGGCCTGATGATCGCCCAGCACCAGGATCAGCGGCGCCTCATCCGCGTGGCGCAGCGCATAGCCCGCCACGGTCTGCAAGGCATAGTCGATGGCGTCGCGATAGTGGCGGCGGATGTTTTCGCGGTCGCGCCAGACCTCTTGCGGGCTTTCCCCCGCGACGGCCATGGCGGCGAAGGCGGAGCCGTCCCCGACCTCGTCCCAGCCGATCAGCCGCGGCACCGGCACCCAGGGCGCGTGGGACGAGATCAGCGCGACCTGCGCGAAAAGCGGTGCGCCGCCCTGTTGCCGCAGCAGCCGATCGGTGGCCGCCAGCGTGAACTGGTCGGGCATGGTGACCCAGTTGAAGGGCAGCCCGCGATAGCCCAGGTCCGCCGCCGCCAGGATGCGGTCGAAGCCCATATGCGCGGCCTCGGGCCAGGGCCGGGTGATGGCCGGCATGACGGCGGCGGTGCGAAAGCCGGCGCGCTGCGCGTGATGGAACAGCCCCTGCCGCCCGCTGGCCAGCACTGCCCGATAATGCGCCTGGTCGCCGACCCACAGGCCCGAGGCGAAGCTGGCATGGGCAAGCCAGCTTTGCCCGCCCTGCGTGGGCGAAACGAGAAACCCCGAGCGCATGGCAAGGCCGGCTCGTGCCAGGTCCGCCTCGGCCCGGCGCAGGGTGGCCAGGTGTGCCTGGGCATGGAAGGGCGTCTGGAAACTGGCGCGGCCGTAGCTTTCCACGAAGATCACCAGCACGTCGCGGTCGATGGCGCCCAGCAGGCCCTGCCGTCCCGCCATCGGATCCGACGCGGCCGCCGCCCGGACGTCGCGCAGCGCGGCAAAGGTTTCGGCGGCCAGCCCGGCGCGATCCTGGGCATAGCGCGCATTCTCGGGCCTTGGCGACATGGCCGGCAGCAGGACCAGCCCCAGTGCCGCGGCAAGGGCGATGCGCGCGCGCCGCCCCGTGGCCGGGCGGCTCCACAGTCCCGTCGCCCACCACAGCGCCCCGGCGATGCCCAGCAGGGCGATGCCGGCGGCAAGGACGGCGCCGAAAGCCGCAAGCGTCCCGAAACTGCCGGCCAGCAGCCGCACCGCCGCATCCAGAAGCGGCAGGTCCGCCGCGATGTTGAAGGGCCGTCCCAGCGCCGGGATCATGGCCAGATCGGCGATCTTCTGCACCGCCAGCAGCGCCAGCGCAGCCGTTGCCGCCAGCCGCGCCATGCCGCCGCCCAGGATCAGGACAAGCAGCAGCGCCGGCAACTCCGGTGTCGCGCGCATCGTGGCGCCGGGCAGCATCAGCGCCAGCTGGATCGCCAGCGCCGAGCCCAGAAGCGGCAGCGTCCGGCGCATCGTCATGGCCGGTGCCGCCACAGCCAGCGGATGTCGAGCGCGAAGGACAGCGCCAGCGCCGCCGTGGCGAGCCAGGCCAGGAACCCGGCCTGCGCATGGCTGGGCAGCGGCGTTTGCAGCAGGAGCAGCGTGGCGAGTTGCAGCACGCAGATCGCCTTGCGCCGCAGGCGCTGCGGCAGATCGGCCCGCAGCCAGGGCAGGGCGGTGCCGGCGGCGACGAAGCCGTAGCGCAACACCCCCAGCAGCAGCACCTCCGGTCCCAGCGTGGTGCCCAGCCAGGCATGCAGCGCCAGGGTCAGGGCGAAGGCCGCGTCGACCTCCATGTCGAAACGCGCCCCGAAGCCCGAGACGAGGCCCGACCGCCGTGCCAGCCAGCCGTCCACCCCGTCGAGCGCCAGCGCCACCAGCCCGGCCATCGCGACGGCCCATCCCGCCGCCGCGCCATCCGCAAGCGGCGCCAGCAGGGCGCAGGGGATGGCCGCGCGCAGCAGCGTCACCGCATTGCAACCGCCGATCCGGTCATGCGGATAGCTGCGCCGCATCTGCGCCAGGATCATGGCGCAGCAGGCCAGGTAAAGCGCGCTGGCGGCAAGCCATCCTCCCGCCGTGCCGCCCATTCCGGCCAGCCGCAGCGCCTGCATCGACAGGACGCCCATCGCGGCGCTGGCGGCAACCTGCGCCGGTATTCCAGCCGCCGGACGAGGGGGCTGCGCAAGCGGGCCATGATCGGGGTCGGGCATGGGAAAATGCTACGCCAAGCCTCGCCCCCGTCAAGCGTCATGTCCGCGCCATTGCTTTGCGCGGGGCGGGGTTTTGCGATAGGATGGCGGAAAGGAGCCAGCCGATGACCGAGCATTCATCCGGTTACCGAACGCCCGCTCGCCTGTTTCACTGGATCGTCGCGCTTGCCGTGCTGCTGATGATCCCGGCGGGGCTGACCATGACGCGCGAGGGGCTGGACCGGGGCTTGCAGGACGTGCTGTTCATCTTTCACAAGAATACCGGCACGCTGCTGATCCCGGTGATCCTGGCGCGGATCGTCTATCGCCGGCTGCATCCGCCGCCGCCCTTGCCGGCCTCGGTGCCCGGCTGGCAGCAGAGGCTGGCCGCGGCCTCGCATCTGGCGCTTTACGCCTTGCTGGTGATCATGCCGCTGAGCGGTTTCGTGCGGGTGCGGGCGGGCGGCTTTCCCATCGAATTGCTCGACGCGATGGGCGCCGGCCCCTGGCTGCCGAAATCCGAAGCCCTGGCCGGTGCCGCGCAGGGGTTGCATTTCCTGGCGGCCATGCTGCTGATCGTGCTGCTGGCGGTGCATGTCTCTGCCGCGCTGCATCACGCGCTGCTGCGCCGCGACGGGGTCTGGCAGCGCATGTGGCCGCCCACCGGAGGGTGACGCCCGGCCGGCGGCGGCCGGGTGGCCGAGCCGCGGCGCGTTCCGTCCCCATGCCGGCGGCCATGTCAGGCGCTGCCCCAGCGATGCCCGAACCTTGCCCGGTCTACCCTGCCGGGGCGGCCGTCATCTTTGCGACCTCGATGAAATCGCGGATCTGCCGCGATCGGTTCGACCTTTTCCACGCCAGAACCGTGCAGCTGCGAAAGGCCGGATGCGTGATCTGCCGGACCTCGACATTGCGGCCCAGGAAACCGATCAGGCTTTCGGGATATATCGTGACCCCCAGCCCCGCCGCGACCAGGCCGATCAGCGCGAGCGTGTTCGAAGCCTCCAGCGTGACGTCAAGCGCCACCCCCTCGGCGCTGAACAGGCTGTCCAGCCGCCAGCGGTATTCGTCCCATTCCGACGTGTCGCCCAGGATCAGGTTCTGCCCGGCCAGATCAGCCGGGGTCAGGACCGGGATCTGCTGCAGCGCATGGCCGCGCGGCGTCACGACGTAAAGCGGATCGTCCGACAGCGGCAGCGTGTGGTAGTCGGCGTGATCGAAGGGGCCGATCATGTAGCCCGCGTCGATTTCGTCATGGGCCAGCGCGATCTTCTGGCCCTGGGTGCGGATATAGCGGATCTTCAGGTCGACATGCGGATGAAGCTGCCGAAAGCGCGCGACCGCCGAAGGCATCAGCTCGGTCGCCGCGAAGGCCATGTAGCCGATGGTCAGCGCGCCCAGCTTTCCATCCGCGACCCGGCGCGCCAGCCGCACCGACGCTTCGTATCGGCGCAGCAGATGGGCGTTCTCCTCATAGAAGCTGCGGCCGGCCTGGGTCAGCGAGACCGCGCGGGTCGTGCGCTCCAGCAGGCGGAATCCCAGGCTGGCCTCCAGCTTCTGGATTCGCCGGCTGAGCGCGGATTGGTCCAGGTTCAGCCGCTCGGCCGTTCGGCGAAAGCTCAGTTCCTCGGCAAGCGTGACGAAGGAATGGACATTCTCGATGCCGGTAAGGTCACGCGTCAAGAGGGCGGTCCTGATTGATGCAAATGCTGCATGAACAATTGCTGTTATACCAATTCACTGCTGTCAAGCAAAAGCGGAACATGCCTTTCAGAGCGGCAGATCATCACTTTCCAGATGGTTGCCAACGGCTCGGCCATTCAGGGGCGGCTGAAGCCCCTGCATCAATGATACGAGGAAGCACGAGAATGAGCGAAGTTAACACCAAGGAACTGGACCGCCTGCTGCAAGAGGCCTTCGACACCGCGACGCGGCTTTATCAGGAGCGCGGTTTTCAGCGTCGCGTAGGCTTTGGCAAGCGCCCGGCCCTGGTCAGTGTCGATCTGGCGAATGCCTGGACCCGTCCCGGCAACCCCTTTACCTGCGATCAGGAGAAGATGGACGGCGAGATCATCCCCGGCATGCAGAAGCTGCTGACGGCCTTTCGTGCCGCCGGCCTGCCGGTGGTCCATGTTACCACCGCCTACGAGATCACCGACCGCAGCGCCGATTTCACCGATATGGGCCTGTGGCACAACAAGATCCCGGTCGACGTGGTGGATCTCAAGGACAAGGAGCTTTGGGCCATCGACAGCCGCATCGCCCCGGTCGAGGGCGAATACACGCTGCTGAAGAAGCGCGCCTCGTCCTTTCACGGCACCGAGCTGGCCGGCATCCTGCGGGCGAACAACGTGGACACGATCCTGGTGACCGGCGTCACCGCCTGCGCCTGCGTGCGCCAGACCATCTGCGACGGCATCGCGGACGGTTTCCGCACCATCGCGGTCAGGGAGTGCATCGGCGACCGCGTGCCGGGCGCCGTGGCCTGGAACCTCTTCGACATCGACGCGAAGTTCGGCGATGTGCACAGTGTCGACGAATGCGTCGCCTATATCGATGGCCTTGCGGCGCAGCGGATCGCCGCCGAGTAAGGCAGCATCGCCCTGCCCGACGCGCTTGGGCGGGGCTTTCCAATCGAGCGGCAGCCCGGGGATGCGGCCGCCAGCAACAGGAGAGACGGCATGGCCAGAATAGGCGTCGATGTGGGCGGGACGAACACCGATCTCGTTCTCGAATGCGGCCAAGGGGTGTTCTATCACAAGGTTCCGACCACGCTGAAGAACCAGTCGATCGGCGTGGTCGAGGGGGTCAGGGGCATTTGCCGCAAGGCGGGGATCGACCCTGCGGAGGTCGAGATGATCGTCCACGGCACCACCACGGCAACGAATATCACCATCGAGCACAACGGCTCGGAATGCGGGATGATCACCACCCACGGTTTCCGCGACATCCTGCATATCGGCCGCCACAAGCGGCCCTGCAATTTCTCGCTGCATTTCGACGTGCCCTGGCAGAGCCAGCCGCTGGTCAAGCGCCGCAATCGCATCGCCGTGCGCGAACGTATCCTGCCGCCCACGGGCGAGATCGCCGAGCCGCTGGACGAGCAGGCGGTGCGCGATGCCTGCGCGCTGTTTCGCAAGCGTGGCATCGGCTCGGTCGTGATCGGCTTCATGTTCGCCTTCCTGAACGATGCGCATGAGCGCCGCGCCAAGGAGATCGTGCTGGAGGAGATGCCCGACGCCTATGTCACGCTGTCCTCGGAAGTGGCGAACGTGATGCGGGAATACGAGCGTTTCTCGACCGCGGCGATGAACTCCTATGTCGGCCCCAAGACCGCCCGTTACCTGCGCGATCTGGATGCCCGGCTGCGCGAGGCCGGCGTGACCTCCAAGCTGCGCATCATGCAGTCGAACGGCGGCGTCTCGACCGTGGACGCCTGTGCCCGGCGCCCCATCCGCATCCTGATGTCCGGCCCGGCGGGCGGGGTGATCGGCGGCGCGTCCGAGGGCGAGATGGCCGGCACGCCCAACATCATCACCGTCGATATCGGCGGCACCTCGGCCGACGTCTCGACCATTCCCGGCGGCGCGGTCAAGATCATGAACCCGCGCGACACCTATGTCTCGGGCCATCCGGTGCTGACGCCGATGATCGACCTGGTGACCATCGGCGCGGGCGGCGGCTCGGTCGCCCATATCGACGAGGCGGGCGCCTTCCATGTCGGCCCGCGCTCGGCCGGGTCCGAGCCGGGGCCGGCCTGCTATGGCCGCGGCGGCACCGAACCCACGGTGACCGATGCCCAGATCGTGCTGGGCCGGCTGGATCCCGACATGGCGCTGGGCGGGGATCTGAAGCTGGACCCGGCCCTGTCCTTCAAGGCGGTCGAGGAAAGGATTGCCCGGCCCCTGGGCATGAGCGTCAAGGACGCCGCGCTGGGGATCATCAGGATCGTCAACAACAACATGGCTCTGGCGATCCGCTCGAACTCGGTCGCGCGCGGCATCGACCCGCGCGAATTCTCGATCATGCCCTTCGGCGGCGCGGGCCCCTTGCATGGCGTGGCGCTGGCCGAGGCCATGTCGGCCCGCGACGTGATCGTCCCGGTCGCGCCGGGGATCACCGCCGCCGTGGGCCTGCTCAAGACCGACCTGCAATACGAGCACACCGAAGCGGTGATCGTCGAGCTGATGAAGGCCGGCCCGGCGGAGTTCCAGCGCATCAACACCGCCGTCGCGAACCTGCGCGCCGCGGTGCAGGCGGAACTGGACGGCGACGGCATCCCGCGCGCGCAGCAGGAGATCACCGTGCTGGCCGAATGCCGCTATCACGGGCAGGGGTTCGAGCTGCGGGCGACCATGCCCGAGGGGCCGGTCGGCGCCGAGAACCGCCATGTCATCACCGACAGCTTCCACGACCAGCACCAGCAGGACTACGGCTACAGCTATCGCGATGCCGAGGTGGAGCTGATCACCCTGCGCGCCATCGGCTCGGCCTCGGTGCCGCGCATCGAGATCCCGAAGATCGCGCCCACAGATGGTTCGAGCATCGACCGGGCGCTGATGTTCGTGCGGCCGACGACCTTCGACGACGGGCGCACGCTGGAAACCCCGCGCTACGACCGCGACCGGCTGATGGCCGGCGACCAGGTGCCCGGCCCGGCGATCCTGCACCAGCACAATGCGACCACTCTGGTCCCGCCCGGCTATGTCGCCGAGACGCTGGACTACGGCAACACCCGCATCCGTCCCATCGGCGCCTGAAAGGGGATGACCATGAACAAGATGACGAAAGTGAGCACCGCCGTCGATCCGATCACCCTTCAGGTCATTCGCGGCAGTTTGGAGACCATCGCCGAGGAAATGGGGCATGTGCTTTATCGCATGTCGTTTTCGTCGATCATCCGGGAAAGCCAGGATCTTGGCGCGGGCCTGTTCGACGTGGATTTCAACACGCTTTGCGAGTCGGAATCGACGCCCATGCATATCGGCTCGATCCCCGGCTACCTGCGCGGCATCGCCGAGACGCTGGAGGACGGCGAATGGTACGAGGGCGACGTGGTCGTCCACAACCACCCCTATCACGGCGCCAGCCACACGCCCGACCTTGCCATCGTCGTGCCGGTGTTCTTCCGCGGCCGCCTTGTCGGCTTTGCCGGGAACACCGCGCATCACGTCGATATCGGCGCGGCGACGCCCGGCCTGATCATCGACGTGCCCGACGTCTATGCCGAGGGGATGCTGTTCGCCGGCACCAAGCTTTATCGCAAGGGCGAGCCGAACAATGCGATGTGGAACTATATCCGCCGCAATTCCCGCGCGGCGGGGCAGCTCGTCGCCGATATCGAGGCGCAGATCGCCTCGGCGCGCCTGGGCGCCCGCCGCTTTGCCGAGCTGCTGGACAAATACGGCGAGGAGACCGTCTTCGCCGCCGCCAACCAGTTGATGGATTATGCCGAGCGCATGATCCGCCAGCGCATCGGCGAGATCCCGGACGGCGATTACGTCGCCGAGGGCTGGCTGGACGACGACGGGCGCAACCGCGACCGGCGGCTGAAGGTCAAGGTCACGGTCCGGGTGCGCGGCGACGAGGTCGAGGTGGACCTGACCGGCTCGGCCGACCAGACCCCCACCGCCTATAACGTGCCCTTCGAGGGCTCGACCAAGGTCGCGGCCTATGCGGGTTTCCGCAAGCTCCTGCTGGATGCCGCGACCTCCGAGGTCCGGGTGCCCTCGAACGAGGGTTCGTTCCGGCCGATCAAGGTGACGGCGCCGCTGGGCTCGATCTTCAACCCGCGCCCGCCCGCCTCGGCCGAGGCGCGGTTCACGCAATGCAACCGCATGATCGACCTGATCATCCGCGCGCTTGCGCCGGTGATGCCGGAACAGGTGATCGCGGGATCGTCGGCCTCGATCAGCTTCGCGGCCTATTCCGGGGTGCGGCCCTCGGGCGACTACTGGGTGTTCCTGGAGGTGAACGAGGGCGCCTATGGCGGCCGGCCGCGCAGCGACGGGCCGGACAGCATCGACAACCTGATGGCCAACACCCGCAACAACCCGCTGGAAGACCTGGCCATGCATATCCCGATGATCTGCGACCGCTACGAGCTGCGCGACGACGCCCCGCCCGGCGCGGGCGAGTTCCGCGGCGGCATCGGCGTGGTCAAGGCGCAGCGGGTGCTGACCTCCGCCTTCATCACCCATGAATCCGAACGCCATACCGAGGCGCCCTGGGGCATCTTCGGCGGCCAGGACGGCGCGGTGGGCCGCTGCACGATCACCAATCCCAACCGTCCGGGCGAGACGCGCGAGATGCATTCCAAGTTCTCGGGCCTCGCGGTCGGGCCGGACGACGTGATGACCTATTACAGCCCCAACGGCGGCGGCTATGGCGATCCGCTGAACCGGCCCGCCGCAAAGGTGCTGGAGGACGTGCTGGACGGCTATTGCTCGGTCGCCCGCGCCCGCGAGGTCTATGGCGTGGTGGTCGATCCCGAGGCCGAGACGGTCGATCTGGCCGCCACCGAGAAACTGCGCCTCGCCATGCAGAAACACGATTGAGAAAAGGGGCCGCGCAAAGCGGCCCTTTCCACATCCAGAAGGCCGCGCGCGAGCCCCGCTTTGCGCGACGGTCCCGTTCATCCATCAACAGGGATAAGAACCATGTCCATGACAGAACGCCTGGACGCGCGCGCCGAGCGCAGCGCGCTGATCGAGGAAAGCATCCTGCCCATCCGCGCCGCCCAGCGTCCCATCGGCGCGCTCGGCTATGCCTGGATCTGGGTCGGCATCGCCGTCATCATCGCCACCTATTCGCTGGGCGCGACCGGCATCCAGGGCGGCTTCGGCCTTGGGACGGTGGCGTTGACCATCCTGCTGGCCAATCTCGCCATCGGCGCCTTCATGCTGCTGACCGCCGATATCGGCACCGAGCACGGCATTTCCTTCGCGGTCTACCTGCGTGCGCCCTTTGGCATCCACGGCACGCATCTGCCCGCCGTCTCGCGCGGCGTGGTCGCGGCCATGTGGTTCGGCATCCAGACCTATCTGGGGGCGCTGGCGCTGAACGGCATCGGCGAATATTTCCTGGGCTTTTCCAACTGGTTCCTGTGGTATGCAGCCTTTGCCGCCGTGCAGGTGGCCAATACCATGCTGGGCATCAGGTCGGTCGAGCGGCTGGCGGCCCTGGCCGCGCCGGCGATCATCGCCATCTCGGTCTGGATGTATTTCACCCTGGAGGGCATCGCCGAAACCAAGGGGCTGAACATCTGGACCTTCCGGGCCGAGGGGCAGGCCTCGCTGATCGTGCTGTTCATCGCGAACATGAGCTTCTGGTCCACGATGGCCATCGACATTCCGAACCTGACGCGCTTTGTCCATACCCGCACCGGCACGCGCAGCTTCCTGGAGCGCAATCGCAGCATATTCCTGGCGCAGCTCGTCGCGCTGCCGGCCACCCAGGCCATGATCGCGGGGATCGGCGCCATCTCGTTCATCGCGACCGGCAACTGGAACCCCGTCGAGGTCATCCAGGGCGATGCCCAGGGCCTTGCGCTGCTCGCCCTGCTGGTTCTGGTGGTGCTGGCGCAATGGTCCACGAACAACTCGGCCAACCTGATCCCGGCCGCGCTGACCTTCGTCAACCTTGCGCCGCGCGTCATCTCATACCGCGGCGGCGTCGCCCTGGCGGGGGTTGTCGGGACGCTGTGCTTTCCCTGGCAGATCCTGGACAACCTGTTCCTGTTCCTGGGCTATTACGGCGCCTTCCTGTCGGCGATCGGCGGGATCATGGTGGCGGACTACCATGCGATCCGCCGCCGCCGGGTGAACGTGCCCGCCCTGTTCGACCTTCATGGGCAGTACCGCTATTTTTCCGGCGTCAATCCGGCGGGGATGGTCGCATGGCTTGTGGCGGGCGGCATCGCGGCATGGTGGTCGGCCTATGCCTTCGTCATCGGCTTTCCGCTGGGCTTCCTGCTCTACCTGTTCCTGATGAGGATCTGGGTGCTGCCACAATACCGGCAGGAGGAACTGGCGGACCGGACCGGCGACGATTTCCTGGCCGCCTCGGTCGGGATGGACTGGGTGCATGTCGCCGGCGGACGGTTCGTCCGCAAGCCTTGCGGTGCCGCATAGCGGTCGCGCGCCGGGCCGCCCCCCGGGGGGGGGGGGCGGCCCGGCGGCCGGCGCGTCCGAACGGGGGCCGGTTCCATGCCGCAAGTTGCCATGCCGAAGGCCGCGATCGGCAAGACTCGGCCAACGAAGGCGTGGTCCCTTGAAATACGGCTCTGGCTGGGTCTCGATGGCAAGCGACTGAATCACCTATCCTCGGGGCATCATGTATTCGCAAAAACTCCTTCGTCGCACCCTGCTGCAAACCGCTCTGGGGGGTGGCGCCTTCTTCCTGCTGCCGGGCATCGCGCGGGCGGCCGGGGGCGCCGCCGGCGATGCGGAGCAGGCTGCGTTCTCGTTCGAGCTTCTGACGGAAAGGGCGCGCGAACTTGCGCAGCAGGCCTACCAACCCCCCGAAATCGAAGAGGCCGAGATCCTGGAACAGGTGGATTACGACCGCCATAACGAAATCCGTTTCCGCAAGGACCGGGCGCTGTGGGGGGATGGGACGGCGTCCTCGCAGGCGCGCTTTTTCTTCCCCGGCCGCTATTTCAAGCAGCCCGTGCATCTTTACGCGCTCGATGGCGGCATGGCGACCGAGATCCCGTTCTCGCTGGATCTTTTCGACATCCCTTCCGACAATCCCGCCAGGCGGCTGAGCAAGACCGAGGGTTTTGCCGGCTTCAGCGTCATGGATGCCGAGACCGAGCGCGACTGGATGGCCTTTCTGGGCGCGTCCTACTGGCGGACCTCGGGTTACAGCGGGCAGTTCGGCCTGTCGGCCCGGGGCCTTGCCATCGATACCGCCATTCCCGACGGCCCCGAGGAGTTCCCGCTTTTCACCCATTTCTGGCTGGAGCCGGAAACCGAAAGCGGCATGACCACCTATGCGCTGCTGGACAGCCCGCGCGCGACGGGCGCCTATCGCATCGTCTCGCGCCGCGGCGAGGGGGTCGTGCAGGAGATCACCGCCCGGATCTTCATGCGCGACCCGGTCGAGCGGCTGGGCATCGCGCCCCTGACCTCGATGTACTGGTTCGGCAAGAACACGCCGCATGTCGCGCCCGACTGGCGGCCCGAGGTGCACGATTCGGACGGGCTGGAAATCCTGACCCATACCGGCGAACGCATCTGGCGGCCGCTGAACAACCCGCCCCATACGATGGCGAATACCTTTACCGCCCCCTCGGTCAAGGGGTTCGGGCTGATGCAGCGGGAAAGAAATTTCGAGCAATACCAGGACGACGGCGTCTTCTACGAAAAGCGCGCCAGCGCCTGGATCGCACCAAGCGAGGACTGGGGCGACGGCGCGGTCACGCTGGTCGAGCTGAGCACCGACGACGAGATCCACGACAATATCGTGGCCTTCTGGCAGCCCGCCGCCCCGGCCAGGCGCGGCGACGAATACGAGCTGAGCTATACGCTGTCATGGCTCAAGGACGGCCCGCTGACCGGCACGACGGGGCAGTTCGCCGCGGTCCGCATCGGTGCCGGTGGCGTGCCGGGCCAGCCGCGGCCGCAGGAGACGGTCAAGATCGTCTGCGATTTCACGCCCTGGTCGCTGGGCCCCGACGACAAGCCGCATCTCAACATCACCGCCTCGCGCGGGGTGATCTCCAACGATGCGGTCTATCCCATCGTGGGCAGCCAGTCCTGGCGCGCGATGTTCGACCTTGGCTTCGGCGGACCCGAGGAACTGGTGGCCCGCGACGACAGTCCCATCGACCTGCGCGTATTCGTTGCGAAGGCCGAGGATGCGGTGACCGAGACCCTCTTGCTGCAACTCTTTCCCGCGCAGTTGCGGGCGCTGCTGTCACGCAGGCCGTGATCGGGCAGGCGGGGCCGGCCCCGCTGTGCCTGCGCATATCGCTCCGCAGAGGCCGTAAACCGTTGAGCCATGGCCGGTTTCGCGCCCAAGCGCGGTGGAACGCCCGCCCGGCATCGGCGTTGGGCAAAGGGGCAGGGCTGCGGCCCGCCGCTGCGGTCATGGGCAAAGGCGACAGGATTTGACGGCAGAGCGCATCATCCTTGCGGACGACCACCCGGTCTTTCGGGACGGCTTGCGGCGCATCGTCGCCCGGCTGGTGCCGGGGGCCGACCTGTTCGAGGCCGCCAGCTTTGCCGAGGTCGACGCGCTGGCCAAGGCGGGCGGGGCGCCCGCGGCCTTTCTGCTGGACCTGCTGTTTCCCGGCTTCGACCCCGAGCACGGCATCGCCGCCCTGCGCCGCGATTATCCGCGCGCGACGATCATCGTGATCTCGATGGTCGATGACGACCGCACCGTGGCCCGCGTCATGCAGGCCGGCGCCGACGGCTTCATCGGCAAGGCCGTCACCCCCGAGGAGGTGGCCCGGGCCATCCGACTGATCCGCGAGGGCGAGGTGGTGATCCGCCAGAGCAGCGGCGGCCCGCTGCCCGCTGCGCCCGACGACCGCATCGAGGCGCTGAGCCCGCGGCAAAAGGAGGTGCTGCGGCTGATCGCCCGCGGCGCCTCGAACAAGGAGATCGCGCGCGAACTGGAGATCTCGCCCTTCACGGTGCGCATCCATGTCTCGGCCATCCTGCGGGTGCTGGAGGTGCCGACCCGCGCGGCCGCAGCGGCGCGGGCAGGGCAGGGCGCGCTTTAGCCGCCGCGCTCCAGCCGCAGCGACAGCATCAGCGCGCGCAACTCGGCCGGCCGCATCGGCTTGGGCAGGATCGGCAGGCCGGCCTCGCCCAACCGCTCGCGCACGCGGGCCTCGTCATGGGCGGTGATGACGATGGCGGGGATCGGCGCGCCAAGGGCGGCGCGCGCGATGGCGATGGCATCGCCGCCGGTCAGCGGGCCGTTCAGGTCGAAATCGGCGACGATCATGTCGCAGGGCGGCACATCGCGGGGCGGCTGCTCATGGGCGTGGACCGTGCAGCCCCAGCGTTCCATCAGCATCTGCGTGGACAGAAGCACGGCCGGATCGTCCTCGATCAGCAGCACGTGAAGCCCCTGCAGCAGGCTTTGCGGCGGGCTGCTGCGCGGGCGGTCGTCGGGGTGGCCGTCGGGGTGGGGCGGCGCGGGCGGCGGTTCGGTCGCGCGCAGCCCGGTCAGCGCCACCGTGGTCCCGCGTCCGGGGATCGAGCGCAGTTCGACCCCCGCGCCGATCAACTGCGCCATGCGTTGCACGATGGCAAGGCCCAGCCCCACGCCCTCGACATCGCGGCCGGGCGGCTGGACGCGATAGAACTCCTCGAACAGATGCGGCTGGTGTTCGGGCGCGACGCCGATGCCGCGGTCGATCACCAGCACGTCGACCCCGGACCCGCGCCTGCGGCAGCCGATCAGCACCCGCGCGCCGGGCGCGTATTTCACCGCGTTCGAGACCAGGTTTTGCAGCATCACCGTCAGCAGGCCCGGATCGCTTTCCACCGTCAGCCCGGTTTCGACCAGCCGCAGCTCGACCCCGGCGCGGCGTGCGGCCTCCTGGTGCTGGGTGACGACGTCGCGCAGGATCGCGCCCAGGGGCACCGGCTGCATGCGCGGCACGACGCCGCCGCTGTCCAGCGTCGCGATGTCCAGAAGCGAGCGGAACATGCGCCGGACGCTTTGCAGCGAATGCTCGATATTCTCGACCATCTGCCGTTCGGACGGCGCCAGCCCGGCCTCGCGCAGGCAATTGGTGAACAGGCTGATGGCGTGGATCGGCTGGCGCAGGTCGTGGCTGGCCTGGGCCAGAAAGCGCGACTTGGCCAGGTTGGCGGCATCGGCCGAGCGATAGGCCTCGCGCGTGTCGGCCAGCAGCAGGTTGGCATAGAAGGGCACGATCAGCGAGGTCAGCACGAAGGTCGCCACCAGATAGGGCTGGGCGCGCCAGAACGGGCTGAAGACGGCGATCAGCATCAGGCTGACCAGCGCCGCGACGGTCGCGCCGACCAGATAGCGCGTGCCGTAGCGCATGCCGAAGCCCACCGTCACCCAAAGCAGCAGCGAGGCCATCGGTGCCATGAACGGCCCGCCCAGCGTCATCAGCAGCGTCAGCGTGCCGAAGTCCAGCACCATGCAGAAGATCCGGCGCCAATGATAGACGCCGGGCCACAGGCGGATGGCGGCGAAAAGCAGGCAGGTAACGGTCATGAAGACCGGCATGTAGATCTGAAAGACCAGGTCGGCGCTTTCGTCCACCAGCTCCAGCAGGTTGCCGATCATGGCATAGGCCGCGACCACGACGGTCAGCACCACCCGGACCAGCGATTGCCCGGCCTCGGCGTCGTAGCTGCTGTCGGGCCGGCGGGTGCCGGATATGGCGCGGCGCAGGCGTGCAGCCGTCAGCATCCCCATTCGCGTTGCCCCCGCCATTGTCCACGCCATCCAGCCTAGTCGCCCCTGCGGTGCAAGGGCAATGCGGCGGCCGCTCATGCGCGATCAGGCGCGCAGGGGCTCGGGTTCTGCCCGCGCGGCGCCCAGGACCGCCTCGGGGGCCGCGCCGGCCAGGATCAGCCGCCGCTCGATATCCTCGACCGGGATGCCGCCGCGCACCAGCCAGGCGGAGACCTCTTCGAAGAACGCCTTGAGCGCATCGCAATAGACGCTGGGATTGTCGAAGCCGTTCTGCGCCGAATAGCGGTTGGTGAAGGTGCCGCCCCGGCAGGTGCCCCACCATGGGCAGGCGGCGCAGGCGGCGGGCGGCGTGGCGGCGGCCTGCTGCATCTCGACCAGCGCCGGCGTCGCGAAGATCTGCGCCACGCTGTCGAAATCGCGCACATGGCCGATATCGCGGAAACGCGCGTCCAGCGTGCGCGCGGTATCCTCGGCGCCCAGCATCCCGTTCGAGGAAATCGTCAGGATGCGCGACAGCCTGCGCGCCGAATCCGGGCAGGTCCGCGCCCCCTCGTCGCTGAGCAGGGTGTCGAGCAGATCCTTGATGAAGCGCACGCGCAGCCCGCTGTCGCGCCGCCGCACCCAGGCGCGGAACACGCCGAGCATGAAATTCTCGACCCCCGCCACCTGCGCCGGCGCGATGCCCTGGTCGTGGCCGCCGTCGGGATGCAGGAAGTTCATCCGCTGCGCGCCGATCTCGCCCGAGAAATGCTCCAGGCGCCGGGCGCCGTCGCCCTCGGGGTCGATCACGCTCAGCAGGCCGGGATGCAGGTCGATGCCGGCCCCGTTCTCGCCCGCGAGGCGGCGAAAGCCCTGCACCGCGCGGCGATAGGTGCCGCGCCCCTTCTTGTCGATGCGAAAGCGGTCGTTCGCCGCCTCGTCGCCGTCCAGGCTGACGCCGACGCCGATCCCCAGATCCGCGCAAAAGCGGATCCAGGCGTCGTTGACCAGCATGCCGTTGGTCTGCATCGACAGGCCCAGATCGGCCACCCGGCCGCTTTCGGACAGGCGGCGGGCGGCGCGGGCGATGCGGGCGATCACCGGCTTGGGCGCCATCATCGGCTCGCCGCCGTGGAAATAGATCATCAGGTTCTCGACCGCGCCGTCGGCGGTGATGCGATCCAGGAAGGCTTCGATTTCGGCGGCGGTTTCCTCGTTGACATAGGGCGGATGGAACTTGTGACTCTCATCGCCGCCGAAAAAGAAATAGCAATAGGTGCAGGCAATGTTGCAGCGCTCGGCCACCTTGACGATCAGGTCCAGAGATTTCGCTTCGCGGCTTTCCATCGACGATCCTCCTTGGTGACGTTCATGCCGGCCGGGCGCTGCTCGGGCCGTTACTTGCACTCGCCCGTGGTCGTGGTCTTGGAATGGCCGTCGCCGCGCAGGAACTCGGAGCGGCCGAAGCAGACCTGTCCGCCCGAGACGAGGGCCATTTCGTCATCGGTCAGGAACTCCAGGTCGGCCGGGGGCGCATCGGGCTGGCCGTCCTGCCGGGACATGCGGTCGGCGATGGTCTTGCGAAGGCTCATTGGGGTCTCCTCTCTCGCTTTGGCTGGTCTGGCCGGGACTTTCCCGGCGGTTCGCCGGACGAAGGCGGCGGTGTCGTGCAGCCTTCGGCCCAAGGATCAGACTGGCAGGCGACCCCCGGCCTGGCCATTAGCACAGATGCACTAGTCGTTCAGCCTTCGGCCGAAACCGGCGCATCGGCGCTGCGCAGCGGCAGGCGCGGGCCGTGCGGCACCGCGACCAGCCCGCCCGAGCCGTCCAGCCGCAGCACCCGGTCGGCCGTCGCCAGCGTCGTGTCGCGATGCGCCACGATGATCCGCGTCATAGGCAGGCGCCGGACCGCGGCATTGATCGCCTGTTCGTTGGCGCTGTCGAGATGGCTGGTCGCCTCGTCCAGGAACAGCACCGCCGGCCGCCGGCACAGCGCGCGCGCCAGCACCACCCGCTGCTTCTGCCCGCCCGACAGCGTGCTGCCCATGTCCCCGACCAGCGTTTCATAGCCCATGGGCAGCGCCATGATGTCGTCGTGGATTGCCGCCATCCGGGCGCATTCGTGCAGCCAGTCCTGCGGCACGGCGCTGTCGAAGGCGGTAATGTTGTCGCGGATCGAGCCGGCAAACAGCCGGTCGTCCTGCAGCACGCAGCCGATGCGGGCGCGATAGGCTGCCAGCCCCATGCTGCCCACCGGCACGCCGTCGATCAGGATCTGCCCCTGCAAGGGCGCGGCCAGCCCCGAGAGCAGTTTCAGCAGCGTCGTCTTGCCCACGCCCGAGGGTCCGGCGATGCCCAGGCATTCCCCCGGCGCCACCGTCAGGTTCAGCTCGCGCAGCAGCATCGGCTCGGTCTCGGCATAGCGATAGCCGAGGCCGCGCACCTCCAGCGCCGCCGCGCCGCCACCTGCGATGGGGGGCGTGGGCAGGGCGTGCTTTTCGTCCGGCTCTTCCGGCTCGGCCAGCGCGATGTCCGAGATCCGCTCGCCATGCAGCGACAGCATGCGGAATTGCAGCCCGGTGTCGATCAGCGCGACGATGCGGGTGGCGAACTGGTCCTTGTAGGCCAGGAAGGCCACGAACATGCCGACCGACAGCCCGCCCTCGATCACCGCCCGCACGCCCAGCCAGATGATCAGCACCCGGTCCAGCCCGAACAGCAGCCCCCCGGTGGCCTGATACCAGGTCTCCAGCCGCTGCACGCGCAATTCGGCGTTGATGCGCTCGACCAGATGATTGATCCAGGTGCCGCGGCGGCGCGGTTCCAGGCCCAGCACCTTGACGCTGGCGATGCCGCGCACGGATTCCATGAAATGCGTGCTTTCCTGGGCCGCGTGGATGATCCCCTCCTCGCACATGCGGCGGAAGGCGCGATACGAGGCCAGCCGGAACAGCGCATAGGCCAGCGTGCCGGCCAGCGCGACGGCGGCCAGCCAGCCGCCGTAAAGCCACATCATCGCCACCAGCAGCACCGACATGACCCCGTCCAGCAGCGACTGGATGGCGTTGGTGGTCAGCACCTGCTGCACGCTGTCCACCGAGGAGAACCGCGAGACGATGTCGCCGACATGGCGTTTCTCGAAAAAGCCCAGCGGCAGGCGCATCAGCCGGTCGAACAGCGCCACCCGCCATTGCAGGATCAGGCTGGAGCCGACCAGCATGGCGATCCATGTCCGCGCCAGGTTGGCGCCGACCTGCAAGGCCAGCAGCATGGCAAGCGCGATGGCGATCAGCGTCAAGAGGTCGCGGTCGGCCGCCACGATCACCTCGTCCAGCACCAGCTGGAAGCCGATGGGCAGCGCGATGGTCACCATCTCGATCAGCGCCGAGATCGCCAGCACCCGCACCGCCGCCCGGCCGATGCCGGCGGTGCGCAGCACCAGGTCGGTCAGGCGGATGCGGGCGCGTTCGTCGCAGCGCCGGAACTCGCCCGTCGGCCAGGCCTCCAGTGCGATGCCGGTGAAGGCGGCCGAGACCTCGTCCAGCGGCAGCCGGCGCTGGCCGATGGCGGGGTCGTGGATATGGGCGTGGCGCCCCGTCACCCGGGTCAGCACCACGAAATGCCGGTGGTTCCAATGCAGGATGCAGGGCAGGCGCAGCCGGCGCAGGTCGTCCATGCCCAGCCGCAGCGCCCGCGTCGCCAGCCCCAGCCGACCGCCCAGCTGCACCAGGTCCTTCAGCGTCGCGCCGCCCATCGCCAGCGCGATGCGGCGGCGGATCGCCGGCAGGTCCAGCCGATGGCCGTGATGGCCGGCGATCATCGCCATGCAGGCAAGGCCGCATTCCGCCGCCTCGCCCTGCAGGATCACCGGGGTGCGGCTGGTGATGCGCGACGACAGGCGGGACAGCAGCTCATGGTTCATGCGGGCGCTCCGGCGCGGCCTGGGCAAAGGCGCCCTTCAGGCCGAACAGCGGCTCGAGGATCCATTGCCAGATCGGGCGGCTGTCCAGCAGCAGATGCGCCTCGACCTGCATGCCGGCCTGCAGGGGTTCGGGCTTGCCATAGGCCATGACGAAGGGCCGGTCGGGCGCGACGGTGATGCGAAACAGGCTGGGCCCCTTGTCGGGATCGGCGGCGGGGGCCAGGTCCGCGACCTCGTCGCCGCGCAGGTTCGCGCGCGAGATCACGCTGATCCGCCCCGGATATTGTCCGAATTTCTGATAGGGGAAGGCCGGATAGCGCAGCAGCACATCCGCCCCTTCGCGCAGGAACCCGACCGAGCCGCCGGGGGCCACCAACTGCGCTACCAGCGGCTGGTCGTCCGGCACGATGGTCAGCAGCGGCGTGCCCTCTGCCACGGTCTGCCCGGCGCGGGTGATGATCGCCGTCACCATGCCGTCGCGCGGCGCGGTGATGCGCAGGGCGCGACGGGCCTCGGCCTCGGAAAGCTGCTGCTCGACATCCAGAAGCTGGGCTTGCAGCGCGGCCAGCCGCGCCTCGGCCTCGGGGGCGAAGCCGGCAAGCTCGCCAGTCAGGGCGTCGCGCTGGCCGGCCAGCTGCACCTCTTCGCGTCGCAGCCGGGCCAGTTCGGCGCGCTGCGCCTGCAAGGCTTGCAGGCGGGATTCGTAGTCGCTGGCCAGTCCCATGCCGCGGTCGAGGTTGCGGCGCTGGCGCTCGGCGAAATCCTCAAGCTGCCGGGTGAATTCCTCGGCCGTCTCGATCTGGGCGCGCAGCTGCGGCAGCTCGCGGCCAAGGCTGGCCAACTGGTCCTGCAACCGCTGGCGGGCGGCATGGTCGAATTCCCGCTGCGCCGCCAGTGCGCGATGCAATTCGGCCCGCTTGCGTTCCAGGATGTCCGTCACCGCGTCCTGCGTGTTGCCGCGCGCGGTCGCGGTGTCGATGTCCAGCGCATAAAGCATCTGTCCGCGCCGCACGCGGTCGCCCTCGTTCACGGCCAGCTCGCTGACCCAGCCGGGCTGCGGTGCGACCAGCCGGGTCAGCCCGCCCGCCGGCAGGATCACGCCCGAGACGCGCACCCGCCGGGTATAGTCCCCGAAGGTGACGAAGCAGAGCGCCGCGATGACGAAGGCGGCCGAAAACAGCGCCACCGCCCCGGCCGAGGGCCCGTTCACCAGCATCGGGCGGCCCAGCCAGTCGGATCGGCGGGCCGCCTCGACCTCGCGGCGGAAGAAGGGCGTCTGCTCGTTCATGCGCCCAGTCTAGCGCCGGGCGGAAACGACGGCTTCTAGCACGGATGTGCTATTGCGCCCCCCGTCGGCAAGCGTCCGGCGATGCTGTCTCCCGAATCCCGCGAAACGAGCGTCGAACCCGATCGGCGAAGCCCTTGCGGCACTCCCGGTAAGCTAAACTGGCCGGTATGAATTAATTAAGTCATTGATAAATAATAATATAAAAAACGATAGATGAACACGTCTTTCTCTTGAAATAAACGATAAACTCTGTCGTAATTACGGATATGGGGAAGATCCCCTCAAGGCAGAATCTAGGAGGACAAGGCAACATGATCCGCACCATTCGCGTGACCGACAGCCAGCTGGCCCATGGCCGTTTGATCCGTCGCCATGGCGACGGCCGCATGACGGTCGAGGACGGCACCAAGCGCATGACCGGCTATCCGCTGAATCCCGGATTCTGGGACCGCTGCCTGGGCCTCCCGATGCGTCGTGCGGTGGCGATGATGGTGACCGTGGCCGGGTTGGGCCTGGCCGGCCAGGTCCATGCCGACAATACCCTGCTGAACGTCAGCTACGACCCGACGCGCGAGCTTTACCGCGAGGTCAATGCCGCCTTCGCCGCCAAATGGCAGGCCGAGGGACATGCCTCGCCGACCATCGAGACCTCGCATGGCGGTTCGGGCGCGCAGGCGCGTTCGGTGATCGACGGGCTCAAGGCGCAGGTGGTGACGCTGGCGCTGGCCTCGGATATCGACCAGATCGCATCCCGCGGCCTGTTGCCCGAGGACTGGCAGTCGCGCCTGCCGCATAACAGCTCGCCCTATACCTCGACCATCGTCTTCCTGGTGCGCGAGGGCAATCCCAAGGGCATCCAGGACTGGGGCGACCTGGTCAAGGAAGGCGTCGAGGTCATCACGCCGAACCCCAAGACCAGCGGCGGGGCGCGCTGGAACTATCTGGCCGCCTGGGCCTGGGCGCAGAAGAACGGCCAGGATCCCAAGACCTTCGTGGGTGAGCTGTTCCAGCATATCCCGGTGCTGGACAGCGGTGCGCGCGGCTCGACCACCACCTTCACCCAGCGCGAGATCGGCGACGTGCTGCTGGCCTGGGAGAACGAGGCCTATCTGGCGCTGAACGAACTGGGCGAGGATCGGTTCGACATCGTCGTGCCCTCGGTCTCGATCCTGGCCGAGCCGCCGGTGGCCATCGTGGACAAGAACATCGCCGACGACGAGCAAAAGGCGCTGGCCGATGCCTATCTGGCCTTCCTCTATTCCCCCGAGGGGCAGGCGCTGGCCTACAAGCACTATTATCGGGCCTGGGACGACAGTGCCGCCAATCCCGAGGACGTGGCGCGCTTTCCCGAGTTGGATCTGGTGACCATCGCCGATTTCGGCGGCTGGAAACAGGCCCAACCCGAGCACTTTGGCGACGGCGGCACCTTCGACCAGATCTATTCGGGACAATGACCGATGGCGCTGGCGTTTCGCTTGCAAAAATCCCCCATGCCGGGCTTTGGCCTCGGCATGGGCATCACGCTGGCCATGCTGTCGCTGATCGTCATCCTGCCGGTCGGCGCGCTGCTGGCCCGCGGCATCAGCTACGGCCCCGAGGCGGTCTGGGCCACGATCAATACGCCCAGGGTCTGGGCGGCGCTGTATCTGTCCTTCCGGCTGGCCTTCCTGGCCGCGCTGTTCAACCTGGTCTTCGGCACGCTGCTGGCCTGGGTGCTGGCGCGCTATGACTTTCCCGGCCGCAGGCTGGTCGATGCGCTGGTCGACCTGCCCTTCGCTCTGCCGACGGCGGTGGCGGGCATCGCGCTGACCGCGCTTTACGCGCCGAACGGCATCTTCGGCGGCATCGCGCGGGATCTGGGCGGCAAGATCGCCTATACCCAATGGGGCATCCTGATCGCGCTGATCTTCGTTGGCCTGCCCTTCGTCACCCGCACCGTGCAGCCGGTGATCGCCGAGATCGAGCAGGAGGTCGAGGAAGCCTCGGCCACGCTGGGCGCCGGGCGGTTCCATACCCTGCGCCGGGTGATCCTGCCCATGCTGCTGCCGGCCGCCCTGACCGGCTTTGCGCTGTCGCTGGCGCGTGCGGTCGGCGAATACGGCTCGGTCATCTTCATCGCCGGCAACCTGCCCATGAAGACCGAGATCGCGCCGCTCCTGATCGTCATCAAGCTTGAAGAGTTCGACTATGACGGCGCGGCGGCCATCGGCATCGCCATGCTGCTGATTTCCTTCAGCATGCTCCTGGCGATCAACCTGATCCAGATCTGGAGCCGGCGGAGGATCGGACATGTTTGACGACGCGCTGCACCCCACCCCCGCCGCCGCGGGCCGGCCCGCGAAATGGCGCCCGGCGACCGAGGAAAGCCGGCTGACCCGCATCCTCCTGATCGCCGCCGCGTTGGGCGGGCTGGCCATCCTGGTCGTGGCGCCGCTGGCCGTGGTCTTTGCCGAGGCCCTTGCGCGCGGCGCGGCCCAGGCCGTGACCTCGCTGACCCGGCCCGAGGCGACCTCGGCCATCCGGCTGACGCTGATCGTCGCGGCGATCTCGGTGCCGGTGAATGCCGTCTTCGGCATCGCCGCCGCCTGGACGATCACCAAGTTCGACTTTCGCGGCAAGGCCTTCCTGATCACGCTGATCGACCTGCCGTTCTCCATCTCGCCGGTGGTGGCGGGGCTGGCGCTGGTGCTCTTGTTCGGCACCAACAGCCTGATCGGCGGCTGGCTGGTCGCCAGCGGCTTCCCGATCATCTTCGCCCTGCCGGGGATCGTGCTGGCCTCGATCTTCGTCACCTTCCCCTTCGTCGCGCGCGAGCTGATCCCGGTGATGATCGAGCAGGGCCGGGCCGAGGAAGAGGCGGCGCTGACGCTGGGCGCCTCGGGCTGGCGCGCCTTCCTGACCGTGACGCTGCCCAATATCAAATGGGCGCTGCTTTACGGCGTGCTGCTGTGCAACGCCCGCGCCATGGGCGAGTTCGGCGCCGTGGCCGTGGTCTCGGGCAAGATCCGCGGCCAGACAGCCACCATGCCGATCACCATCGAGATGCTCTACAACGAATATCTCTCGGTCGCCGCCTTCAGCCTGGCCGCGGTGCTGGCAGCTTTGGGGCTGCTGACGCTTGCGCTCAAGACCCTGCTGGAATGGCGCCATGCCGACCAGCTTGCCGCCGGTCGCCGGCACTGAACAGTCGAGGTTCATCATGCATATCGAAATCGACGAAATCGCCAAAAGCTTCGGTTCGACCACCGCGCTGCACCCGGTCAGCCTGGCCATCCCCTCGGGGGCGCTGGTGGCTTTGCTGGGGCCGTCCGGCTCGGGCAAGACCACGCTCTTGCGCATCCTGGGCGGGCTGGAGTTCCCCACCTCTGGCCGGGTGCTTTTTGACGGTCAGGACGCGACCGGGCTTTCCGTGCAGGAACGCCGCGCCGGCTTCGTCTTCCAGAGCTATGCGCTATTCCGGCACATGACCGTGTTCGAGAACATCGCCTATGGCCTGCGCGCCCGTCCGCGCCGCACCCGTCCGCCCCAGGCCGAGATCGAGCGGCGCGTGACCAGGCTGCTGGAGCTGATCCAGTTGCCGCAGATCGCAAAGCGCTTTCCCAGCCAGCTTTCGGGGGGGCAGCGCCAGCGCGTCGCCCTGGCCCGTGCGCTGGCCATCGAGCCGCGCATGCTGCTGCTCGATGAGCCCTTCGGCGCGCTGGATGCCCGCGTGCGCAAGGAATTGCGCCAGGGCCTGCGCGAGATCCACGACAGCACCGGCCTGACCACGGTCTTCGTCACCCACGACCAGGACGAGGCGATGGAACTGGCCGATCTGGTGGTGGTGATGTCCATGGGCCGGATCGAGCAGGTCGGCCGCCCGCAGGACATCCGTGCCCGTCCGGCGACGCCCTTCGTGCGCGAGTTCATCGAGACCTGACGCAGCGGCGCGCGCGCCCATGGCGCGCCGCCTTTTCCCTATTGGCGCCGGACGGTGCAGGGCGGCCGGAAGGCATGGCCGCCCCTTCAGTCGACCGGGTATCCGTGTTTCAGCAGGAAGCGCCAGATGTTGCGGTTGAGTTGGGACAGCATTTCAAGGTCCCGGTCCAGCCGCAGCATCTCGTCGTTGCCAAGGGCCTGTTTCCTGCCCATGTGGATGCGGTCGCGTCGGTCGGCGATCCGCATCAGGATCGTCGAGACCGAGCCGTCCTCCTGAAAGGACCAGATGCTGTGGTTGTAGCGATGCCGGACGGCGGAGAGCCTGGCGAAGCGCGCCGTCAGTTCCAGCAGTTCGCGCTGTTCCTCTCCGGCCGGCCGGCGCAGTTTCGCGAGCCGCTCGACCATCTCGATCCGGCCGCGCGTCGAGGAGACCGACAGGAAGACCACGACGGCGGCGCCCTTGTCCATGCCGGTCAGCCCGGCCAGCATGTGGATCAGCAGGCTTTCCGTATTGCTCCAGGCATAGTTCAGCCGCCCGACGCGCAGCAGCACCGCATCCAGGTCGGTTTCGGCCGCCGCGGCCCCCGGTATCGGCGGCGGCGCGGTCACGATCGCAAGGCGCGATAGCGCATGGCGGCCTCGGTGCGGTTATGCGCGCCAAGCCGCAGGCTGGCATTGCGAAGGTGCAGCTTGACCGTATGGACCGACAGCCCCAGGCTCAGGGCTATCCGCTTGTTCGACTGGCCGTCGGCGACCAGGCGCAGCACGTCCTGCTGGCGCCGGGTCAGGCCAAGCTCGTCCGTGGCCGGGACCGGCATCGCGACCCCGACCGGCGAGATGATCTCGGGAAAGATGTAGTTGCCGCCATGCGCGACCAGCTTGATGACGGAAAGCCATACGTCCAGCCGGACATTCAGCGGGAAGATGCTGGTTGCGTGCCGCCGCAGCTCTTCATCCTCATAACAGGCGCGCCCGAAGGCGCCGGTGCAGAAGGCGACGGCCAGCGCCATGTCGGTCAGGCCCAGCAGATAGGTGCGATCCTCCCTTGTCAGGCCGCGCATCGTCGGCTCGTCCAGGACCAGCAGCGTGGGCCTTTCATGGGTCAGTTCGGACAGGCTGCGGAAATCGTTGAAGGATGATGCAGCGGCGACGGTGATATGTCCCAGTTCCTGGCTGGTTACCGAAATCAGGCTATGTGAAAAATTGCATTGCGTCCCGACGAAGAGAATCTCCGCCGTTCCACGCGCAGGCTGGTCAGACAGCGTATGAATTGTACTGGATACGCCATCGCAAGATGCCATGTTCATGTCATTCCTACCTTCTTGCGTATGGTCTTTTCCCCCGTATCGGTCGGCTCTCCCAAGCGGACCGATCTGTTCACCATAGCAAATCGCCGCCGTTCCCGAAAGCGAGAGCGCATCATAAATGCAGGAATTGCAGGGAGTTAGTTGTAAGGCCGCCAAGCTTTTCCATCCAGGGTAGAGTGATCGCGGCGGAACCTGTCCCTGCCGGGCGCCACGGCCGGGGCAAAGCCGCTTCCCCTGGCGAAACGGATTAATCCATTCGGGCGATGCGCGGTGCGGACAGGGCCGCCTGGCTAGACCCCCGGGGGTGGCTTTCCCCTGAATTCGAACTGTCCCGGCTTAGCCTTTTCGTGCGGCTAGGCCGAATCGGTCGGCGGGGCGTAGCCTTCTTGCAGGCTGGACGGGGCATTCCCGCGCCGGCCGGACGGGTGCCGCGCGAGGTGGCGTGCGCCATTCCGTATCCGCAGCAGGTCGAGGACGGTCGTGCCGTCGTGACGGTGGGCGTTGGCCCGGCGACCGGGACCGGCTTGCCTTTCATCCACCGGAACCGGGCGGGCAAGCGGGCTTGCGAATGATCTGGCCGCATCTCACCCGCCTCTGACAGGAGGAAACGACGATGGTTGCCAGCCGTAACATGAACCTCTTTGCCTGGCCGATCGACAGTCAGGACCAGGATCAAGAGCAGGGCCAAGGACAGGGCCAGGGTCAAGGACAGGGCCAAGGGCAAGGCCAGGGCCAGCTGAACAAGCAGGCCCAGGGTCAGGACCAGGGCCAAGACCAGGATCAGGGCCAGGGACAGGGCCAAGACCAGGGTCAGGGCCAGCATCAAAGCCAGAGCAACGCGAACGACAACGCGAATGCGAATGCCAATGCGAACAGCAGCTCGTCCGAGACGCTTGCCTATAACGCTGCGGGCAATGTGGCGGGCAACCTTGCCGGCAATGCCGCCAAGAACGCGGCCGACAACGACGCCAGCAACGCGGCGCATAACGATGCGACGAACGATGCCTACAACAAGGCGGTGAACACGGCCTATAACAACACCGATGTCGAGACCAACGTCTCGACCAATGTCAGCGTGGGCCTCGATCTGAACGGATGGGAGCCGACCGACAACGACTATGCCGACATCGACCTGGACAACATGCATGGCAGCATGGGCGACCTGCTGGTCAACCGTGACGGCAATATCAGCATCGGCACCGATGACATCAATATCAGCAATGTGCTGAACAATGCCCTGAACGGTGGCGGCAACGATACCGGCATCATCATTCCGCAATCGGCGACGATGAACGATCAGGACGACCTGAGCGATCCCACCGTCACCAACAATGCCGACTTCAACCAGAACGGCAGCGTCTATGGCGGCACGGCCACGGCCGAGCGCGGCATCGATGCCGGCGGTGAGGGCGGCGGAGGCGGTGCCGGCGGCAGCGCCGACGGTGGTTCGGGCGATGCGGATGCCGATGGCGGCAAGGCGTTTGCGACCGGCAGCGACGCCCATGGCGGCTCGGGCGGCGGTGCCGCGGCGACCGGCGGTTCCGGCTCCGGCGGCGATGCGCTGGGGGTCGGCCTGGGCGTCGGCCTGGGCGGCACGGCCAATGGCGGCGACGCGGGCGGCCTTGCGGCAGGCATCGGGGCCGGCCTGAGCGGCGACGCCAATGGCGGCGATGCGGGTGCCGGCAGCCTGGCGGGCGCGCTTGGCGCCGGCCCTGGCGGCCCTGGCGGCTCCGGCGGCTCGGGCGGTGCGGGCGGCGACAGCGGCGCGGCCGATGCCGGCCCGACCGGTGCGCTTGGCCTTGGCCTTATCGGCGTGGGCGTCAACAGCGACAGCGGCAATGGCGGCACCACCGGCGACGGCGGTGACGGCGGCGCGGGCGCTGCGGGCGGCGATGGCGGCATCGGTGCCGGGATCGGCGCAGCCCTTTCGGCCGCGGCGGCGATGGCCGGCGATGCCACCTCGGGCGATGCGGGCGGTGCCGGCCTTGGCGCCGTCTGGGCTGCGGCCGGCAATGGCGGCAGCGCGGACGGCTCGGGCGCGGGCTATGGTGATGCCGCTGCCGGCAACGGCATCGGCGGTGCGGTCAGCGGCATCACCGGCGGCTATGGCGGCGCTGCCAGCGCGACGGGCGGCTATGCCACCGGCGGCAACGGCATGAACACCAACAGCGGCAATGGCGGCGATGGCGGCCAGGTGATGTCCGGCGACGGTGGTTATGCGCATGCCGGAACCTGGGGGTCGAACAACGGCGACGACGGCTATGTCACCGGCTATTCGACCGCCTCGGCCGATGCGATCCTGGATACGACGGCCTTCAACCAGAGCATCGTGATGGGTGCGAACATCCTGGGCAACACCGTCGACATGACGGTGGTCGGCGGCGATCTCAGCTCGACCGTGGTCGGCCAGGACGACCTCTCCTGAGAGGCGCGCAAGCGAACACCCTGCGCGGGGCCATCCCGCGCAGGTTTCACTTTAGGTCATTTCCCTTCGGCGCCCCGCCGAAAGTGCTTTATCGAGGAAGGTGGCAGCCATGTTTACGATCGACGCAGCGGACGAAGCGATCTGGCACTTCATCGGGCTTTTTCACATCGGGGAAGAACGCGGCCGGATGCGGATCGAATACGACCGGCTGACGCCGAAGAAGGCCGATCCCGATCTGGGCCCGGTCGAGCCGCTGGACCTGTCGGGCCAGCATCCCTATCGCCCGCTCGATCACCTGCCCGACATTCCCTATGTGCCGCCCCATCGCCCGGTCGAGGGGCTGGCGGCCGACCCCAGGCCGCCCCTGATGGAGCTGGAGACCTATTTCCCGCGCTTCTCGGTCTCGCCCGAGGTGGCGTTTCTCGCAACGCTGTCCGGTGGCATTCCATGGTCGGCCACGCCGCCGGGCCGTTTCCTGACGCCCGAGGATCCCAACTGGACCTTGCCCGTGCCGGGATCGGTCGCCGTGATCGTGATCCAGAAGACCCGGCTGGCCGACGACGACCAGATGAATGCCGACGGCATCCGGGGCGGCCTGGTCGATGCGCACCTGCTCGCGGGCCGGCTGGAGGCGCTGGCGGCGCAGGCCGGCCAGCTTGGCATCGCCCTGCCGGTCGCGATGCCTGCGGACGAGCCGGCCTTTCGCCTGACCGCCGAGACCTTCCGGCAAGCCGGACTGCCCCAGGCCGAGGCCGAGGCCGCGGAAGTCTACGCCCGGCAGGGCGCCGATGTCGAGGGCCAGTATCTGAACGGCGCCGCGGTCGATGCCCGTCCCGATATCGACGCGCTCATGCCCGCATACCGCAAGGAACAGGCGGCCGAACAGGCGCGCGAGGCCCAAGAGAACGCCGCGCCCCCAAGGCATGAGGGGCCTTCGTCGGCCGGGTCGGCATTCGCCACCGGCCCGGGCGAGGGCGGGCAGGGCCATGACCTGATCCTGGGCAACAACATGCTGGTCAATCAGGTCACGATCAATTCCGCCGCGCCGACCGCGCCGGTCATCGTCGTGGCGGCCGGCGTCTACAGCTACAACATCGTCAGCCAGACCAATGTCTGGAGCGATTCCGACGTGCTGGCCGGCCTGTTCGGCGCGGCGCATGGCCAGCCTGCCGGAGCCCCGACCCAGGCGCTCAACTATGCGAGCTATGCCTCGTTCTCGAACCCGATGCCGGTGGCCCAGGGCGACGGCGAGGCGCCGCAATACTGGGTGACGGCGACGCTGGAGGGCAGCCTGATCAGCATGAACTGGATCGAGCAATACAACCTGATGTCCGACAACGACATCGCCTCGGTCACCGTTCACGCGAACCAGACATTGCTGCTGATGGGCCAGAACGGCGCGCTGAACCAAGTTTCGCTGCTGGAACTGGGCATGAGCTATGACCTGATCATCATCGACGGCCAGATCATCAACCTGAACGCCATCCTGCAAACCAACGTGCTGCTGGACGACGACCGCATCACGGTCAGCGACGGCCTGGGGGCCCGGATCAGTTCGGGCGACAATCTGCTGATCAACGATGCGACCATCGTCCAGGTCGGCCTGTCCGGTACCGTCGCGACGAGCCCCGGCCATGACGCGATGCTGGCCGGGGCGGCGGCGGGCGAGGTCGCCTTGCCGCAATCGGTGCTGGACGACCCCGCATTTCAGGGGCTGGACGTGGTGCGGGTGCTGCATGTCAAGGGCGACATGGTCTCGGTCAACGTCATCCGGCAGACGAACGTGCTGGGCGATGCCGACCAGATCGAGGTTTATCGCGACGACCTTCTGGCCGGCGGCGGCGAGATCGGCGTGGTCTCGGGCTCCAACCTGCTGGTCAACGCGGCGGTGATCGCCGAGTTCGGCGTCGATGCCACGATCCATTCGGGCGGAGAGGTCTATTCCGACGCCCTGCTGCATCAGGCCGAACTGGTGATGACCGACGATCCGCTGATGCCCGCCCCGCCATCCGGCCTGGCCAGCGAGGCGGTGCTGTTTCTGGCCGAGGGCATGCTGGGCGAGGACGATGCCGACGCAGGCTTCGTGCCGATAGGCGCGAATGCCGATGTGCCCGCCGACATCATGCAGACGGTGCTGGCATGAAGCGCGACCGGACGACCCGAGACCCGCAGGCGGGCGGACGCCTCTTGCTGGAGCCCGAGATGAGCGTCGGCTGGCAGGGTGACCGGCCCCGTGCGCCGGTCTCTAAGCCCCTGGGCACCGGCCCGACCATCGACCGGCAGGCCGGACGCCTTCCCGCCGAGCCGGCCGTGGTGCCCTCGAAGGACGGCGCGGCCTTTCACAAGCGCGTCTCGGAGCCCGATATCGCCGGGGCGCTGGGGGACACGATCCGCCGGATCTGGGCCAATATCCTGGGCGTGCTGCTGTTCAGCGGCGTGACCAACCTGCTGGTGCTGGCGATCCCGGTCTATCTGTTCCAGATCTCGGACCGGGTGCTGACCAGCCGCTCGATCGACACGCTGGTCATGCTGACGGTGGTGATCGTCGGCGCCGTGCTGCTGCAGGTGGTCTTCGACGCCATCCGGCGCGGCATGCTTCTGCGCAGTTCGGTCGACATCTCGGCCCGGCTCGGCTCGCCCATCCTGGCCGCCGCCGCACGCGCCTCGCTGCAAAGCAACGGGCAGGAATACCAGACGCTGGGCGACTTGCAGCAGGTGCGCAGCTTTCTGGTATCGGGAACGCTGCTGTCGGTCCTGGACCTGCCCTTCGCGCCGCTGTTCATCCTGGCGATCTTTCTGGTCCATCCGCATCTGGGCCTGATCGTGCTGGCCACGGCGGGGGTGCTTCTGGCCATCGCGCTGATGAACCAGCGCGCCACCGCGAAATCCTTTGCCGAGGCGAACCGGCACCTGAGCCGCGCGAACCTGCACCTGGATTCGATGATGCGCAATTCCCAGATCATCAACGCGCTGGCGATGATCCCCGAGGCCGTGACCATCTGGGGCCGGGATGCCGCCAGCTCGATGGCGGCGCAGGTGCGGGCGCAGGACCGCAA
Source organism: Paracoccus sp. SSJ (assembly GCF_030234105.1). Lineage (NCBI taxonomy): Bacteria > Pseudomonadati > Pseudomonadota > Alphaproteobacteria > Rhodobacterales > Paracoccaceae > Paracoccus > Paracoccus sp. SSJ. The sequence goes on from NZ_JASSPE010000013.1 coordinate 63,177, forward strand.
CATCATGTTCGCCGGCGCCTCGCGCGGGGTGCGGCTACTGACGCAGGTGGGACTGCTGGGCTGGGGCGCCTATCTGGCGCTGCGCGGCGAGATCACCGGGGGCATGGTCATCGCCGCCTCGATCATCGCCGGGCGCGCGCTTGCACCCATCGAGGGCGCCATCGAGGGCTGGAACAGCGTGCTTCTGTCGCGCGCCGCCTATGGGCGCATCTCGGCGCTGCTGAAATCCTCGCCGCTGAACCAGCAGCGCCTGAAACTGCCCCATCCCGAGGGGCGGCTGGATGTCGAGCGGCTGCTCTACGTTCCGAACGGGACCAAGCGGGTGGTGCTGAACGCGATCACCTTTTCGCTGAACCCCGGCACGTCGCTGGCCATCGTCGGCAAGTCCGGCGCCGGCAAGACGACTCTGGGCAAGATGCTGGTCGGCTCGATCCTGCCCACCTCGGGCAGCGTGCGGCTGGACCTGATGGACCTGCGCAACTGGGACCAGCGCCAGCTGGGCCAGTGCATCGGCTATCTGCCGCAGGACGTGCAGCTGTTCCCCGGCACCATCAAGGACAACATCGCCCGGATGCGGCCCGACGCCCGCGACGACGAGATCTATCAGGCCGCGGTGCTGGCCGATGTCCACGACATGATCGCCAAGCTGCCCGAGGGCTATGAGACGGTCGTGTCCGCCGACGGATCGCCGCTTTCGGGCGGGCAGAAGCAGCGCATCGGCCTGGCGCGGGCGTTTTTCGGCAGCCCCCGGCTGGTGGTGCTGGACGAGCCGAACTCGAACCTGGACACCGCAGGGGACCGTGCGCTGTCGCGGGCGATGGCGCTGGCCAAGAAGGACGGGATCACCATGATCGTCGTGACCCAGAAATACCAGCTTCTCCAGGATGTGGACAACATCATGCTGCTGGCCGACGGTCAGATCGCCGCCTTCGGCGCGCGCGACCAGATGCTGGAGCGGCTGGCCAACAGAAAGCAGCCCGGCAACGCGGCGCCCGTTGCGGCGCAGCCGCCCGCGCCGGGCGGACAAGCCATGACACCCCCCGCATCGGAGGCAGGCCATGACCAGCAGGAGTGATCCCGACGGCCTTTATGACCGGGTGCCGCGCTCGGTCAGGACGCATCTGGTCTTTGGCCTTGCCCTGCTGGTCCTGTCCCTGGGCGGGTTCGGCAGCTGGGCCTTTCGGGCGCCGCTTGCGGCGGCGGTGATGGCGCCGGGCAGTTTCGTGGCGACCGGCCGCAACAAGATCGTCCAGCACCTTGAGGGCGGCATCATCCGCGAGATCCTGGTCGATGAGGGCGATGCGGTGACGGCGGGCCAGGTGCTGGTCCAGCTGGACCGCACCGCCGCCATCGCCAACCGGCGCGAGCTGGAGTTGCGCCGCGCCCGGCTGGAGGCGATCAGCGCCCGGTTGCGGGCCGAATATGCGGGGGTCGAGACGCTGGCCTTCGGCGCCTTCCTGCAAGAGCACGAGGACGAGCCCAGCTTTGCCGCCATCATGGCCGAGCAGCAGGCCGCCTTTCGCGCCGCCCGCGCCAAGCTGGACGGCGAGGTCATCCTGCTGCAAAGCAATATCGCCGCCAGCCGCTCCCGCATCGAGGGCTACGAGGGGCAGCTTGCCGCCGTCGAGACCCAGCTTGCCCTGCTGCGCGAGGATCACGGCGCCCGCGACACGCTGCTTCAGCGCGGGCTGGTGCGGCGCAGCGACGTCAACATGCTGGCGCGCGCCATCGCCGATGCCGAGGGCGAGGCCGGCCGCATAAGATCGCTGATCGCCGAAACCGAAGAGGCCGTGCGCAAGGCCGAAAGCGAGATCGAGCAGGTCCTGACCCAGCACAGGCAGACCGCGCTGGACGAAGGCCAGGGCATCGAGGCCGAGCTGGACAGCGTCCGCGAGCAGTCGCTGAAGGCGCAGGACGTGCTGGAGCGCGCCTATATCACCTCGCCCGTGGCGGGCACCATCGTGCGCATGCATTACCACACGCCCGGCGGCGTGATCGAGGCCGGCAAGCCGATCCTTGAAATCCTGCCGCTGGATGCGCCGCTGATCATCGAGACCCATGTCGCGCGCACCGATATCGACGAGATCGAGATCGGCCAGAAGGCGTCGGTGCGGCTGACCTCGCTGAACCAGCGCACGACGCCGGTGCTTCAGGGGCATCTGGTCTATGTCTCGGCCGATGCGCTGACGACGGAAACCGACGGCATCGCGCGCGAGGTCTATGTGGTTCGGATCGACCTGCCGGCTGCGGAACTGGAGCGGGTCCACGGCTTCAGGCCGACGCCGGGGATGCCGGCGGAGGTGATGATCGAGACCTCCGCCAGGACCTTTGCGCAATACCTGATCAAGCCGATCGAGGACAGCCTCTCGCGCGCCTTCCGCGAGAACTAGGCCACGGTGCCGCCGGCCCGCGGGAGATCAGTTCCGGGTCGAATCGCCGTGATGTTCGGCCAGATCCTCGACATGCTCCAGCCCGCCCGGCACATGGTGCCGCGTCGCGCGGTTCCACAGATAGGTCGCGGCCCACAGCACGATGCCGATCCCGATCAGCCAGCTCGCCACCTTGTATTGGTCCATCTGCGCGGCCGAGCGCGCCCAGGGTCCGGCCAGAAAGGCGCAGGTCGCCGCGCCGACCCAGGGCACCCAGCCCGGCGCCTTGAAATGCTGACGCTCGACCGGGCGCTTGCGCAGCACCAGCAGCGAGATGTTGACCACGGTAAAGACGCACAGCAGCAGCAGGGCCGTGGTGCCGCCCAGCAGGCTGACCGCCGGCAGGTCCGAGCGGGTGACGACGAAATAGATCAGCCCGAAGGCCAGCAGCGTGGTGAAGATGATCGCGACCCAGGGCGTGCGCCGTTCGCGATGCACAAGCCCCAGCCCGTGCGGCAGCACCCCCTGCCGCGCCAGGCCGTAAAGCAGCCGGCTGGCCATCAGCATGTTGATCAGCGCCGAGTTCGCCACCGCGAACATGCCGATGAAGGGAAAGATCTTGTCGAAGGGGAAGTTCGGCGCCCCCGCCCGCACCACCTGCGTCAGCGCCGAGCCCTTGTCGGGGTCCGACAGGTCGCCCACCGGCACCAGCGCCACGGCGCAGATCGCCACCAGCACATAGATCACCCCGGTAATGCCCAGCCCGGTCAGCATGATGCGGGGAAAGATGCGGACCGGGTCCGTGACCTCCTCGGCCATGTTCACCGAATCCTCGAAACCGACCATGGCGAAGAAGGCCAGCGCCGTCGCGGCCGTCAGCGCCAGGAAGGCGCCCTTTTCGTCGGGCGAGCGGAAGATCATAACCTCGCTGAAATCCGCCCGGCCCTGGCCCATGGCGTAAAAGCCGATGAAGATGATCATCAGCAGGCCCGAAAGCTCGACGCAGGTCAGCACCACGTTGGCCTTGACGCTTTCGCCGACGCCGCGGAAGTTGATCGCGGCGACCAGCGCCATGAACCCCAGCGCGATGATCAGGATGCCGCTGCCGTCCTTGCGAAAGCCCAGGCCGAAGCCGTCGTTCATGAAGCCCGCGAAGGCGTTCGACGCCGTCGAGGCCGAAGTGATCCCCGAGCACATGACGGTGAAGGCCACGAGGAAGGTCAGGAAATGGATGCCGAAGGCGCGATGGGCATAAAGTGCCGCACCCGCCGCCTGCGGATAGCGCGTGACCAGTTCCAGATAGGACAGCGCGGTGATGGTGGCGACGAGAAAGGCGACCAGGAACGGCGCCCAGGCCGCGCCGCCCACCTCGCCCGCCACGGTGCCGGTCAGCGCATAGACCCCGGTGCCGAGAATGTCGCCCACGATGAAAAGCAAAAGCAGCTTGGGTCCGATGACCCGCTTGAGCGTGTGCTGCTCCGGTTCCGTCCTGGTCCCTGTTGCGGTCGTCATTTGTGATCCCCCCTGGTTTCCGGGCTGATGTCCGAAAGGGTGCTCCCATCACGCTTTCCGGGCAACCCGCATCGATTGCATGCGATGGCCCTGTTTCCCAATCGCCACGGGGGCCGGCGGGTTCCCGCCCGATGCGGGGCAGGGCGCAGCTTGCCCTTGCCCCGCATCTTCGTGATGCCGTCGCAGACAGGTTTTCGGGCGGTCGCAGGTCGCTATCTTCGTGGCCCCGACGAGACACCTTACGTGCGTTGCCGGGCCGGATCCTTTCGGTTCCGGCCCGGCATGGGGTCATCGTTGCGGGTGATCGTGCCGGCCTCGGCTGAAATACAGCCGTTGCCGGCACCTTCATGGACGTAATCGTTAACACCAGTTTCAACATGATCTCGGCGCTTCAGACGCCATAAGGCATAGTGTTCCCCAAGCCCGAGGAGGTGGTCCCGGGGTCCCGAAAAGCTTTCGTAGACATGGTCCACTGCCCTCGTGGTCAGTGTGCCGGGTCATCGCCATCGGTTCCGGGGCTGTCCCTTTCCCCCGGCGTCCGATGGCGCGGATGGCCGGCCTGCCTTGCGATAACCACAATGCGCCGGCGGGCGTGATCGTCGTGTGAAACGCCGTTGCGGTTTGAAGAAAAAGGGTAATTTCTTTGAAATTTTCGATTCGTAATGCGCCCGGCGGCGGGCCTTGTCCGCAGCCGAGTCGCGGCCGGGCGGGGCTGGGGATTGCCCCTTGCCCTGCCTGCGGCTATCGCAGGCAAAAAGGGGATCCGGGAACCATGAGCTTCAACACCTTCGGCCGCGTCTTCACCTTCACCACCTGGGGCGAAAGCCACGGCCCGGCGCTTGGCGCGACGGTGGACGGCTGCCCGCCGGGCGTGGCGCTGGACGAAGGCTGGATCCAGCAGTTCCTGGACCGCCGCCGCCCCGGCAGCTCGAAATTCACCACCCAGCGGCAGGAGCCGGACCGGGTGCGCATCCTCTCGGGGGTATTCGAGGGCAAGACCACCGGCACGCCGATCCAGCTGATGATCGAGAACACCGACCAGCGCAGCAAGGATTACGGCGAGATCGCCCAGGCGTTTCGGCCCGGCCATGCCGACATCGCCTATCACCTGAAATACGGCATTCGCGACTATCGCGGCGGCGGGCGCTCCAGCGCGCGAGAGACGGCGGCGCGGGTCGCGGCGGGGGGCGTCGCGCAGGCGGTGCTGCGCGACCTGGTGCCGGGACTGAAGATCGCCGGCTACATGGTGCAGATGGGCGATCTGCATCTGGACCGCGCGAATTTCGATCTGGCCGAGATCGGCAACAACCCGTTCTTCCTGCCCGATGCCGGTGCCGTGCCGGCATGGGAGGACTATCTGAACGCCATCCGCAAGGCGCAGGACAGCGTCGGGGCCGCCGTCGAGGTGCTGATCCAGGGCTGCCCGCCCGGCCTTGGCGCCCCGGTCTATGCCAAGCTGGATACCGACCTGGCCGCCGCGATGATGTCGATCAACGCGGTCAAGGGCGTCGAGATCGGAGAGGGCATGGCGGCGGCCGCCCTGACCGGGACCGCGAATGCCGACGAGATCCGCATGGGCAACGAGGGGCCGCGCTTCCTGTCCAACCATGCCGGAGGGATTCTGGGCGGCATCTCGACCGGGCAGGACATCGTGGTCCGCTTCGCGGTCAAGCCGACCAGTTCGATCCTGACCTCGCGCCGGACGATCAACCGGAAGGGCGAGGAGATCGAGCTGATCACCAAGGGCCGCCACGATCCCTGCGTCGGCATCCGCGCCGTGCCCATCGCCGAGGCCATGGCCGCCTGCGTGGTCCTGGACCACCTGCTGCTGGACCGGGCGCAGACCGGCGGGCGGCGCGGCACCATCGGCTAGGCAAGGCGCGGATGCGGGAAAAGGGGAGGGGAACGCTGTTCCCCTCTTGGCCCGTGCCGGGCCAATTCACCCCATGGAGTATTTGGAGAACAGAGAAGGACGGAGCGTGGCCGGCTGCGCTTTTCGTCATTTTCCAGACGCATCTCGATTGTCGCGGAACTGTTACATTCCTTTCGCATAACCGTCGCACCGGCGTTCTAGAGAACGCACAGGCCGAATCCGGCCCCATGGAAATGTCAGGAGTGATCCTATGAAATCCGCGAAACTCACCGTGTCGGCGCTGGCCGTGATCGCTGCCTCGGCCACGGTGGCTGCCGCTCGCGACCAGATCCAGGTCTCGGGCTCGTCCACGGTGCTGCCCTATTCCACCATCGTCGCCGAAGCCTTCGGCGAGAACACCGATTTCCCGACCCCGGTGGTCGAATCGGGCGGCTCCTCGGCCGGCCTGAAGAAATTCTGCGAGGGTGTGGGCGAGAACACCATCGACATCGCCAATGCCAGCCGCCCGATCAAGGAAAGCGAGATCGAGGCCTGCAAGGCCGCCGGCGTGACCGACATCATGGAAGTCCGCATCGGCTATGACGGCATCGTCTTTGCCAGCGATATCGGCGGCAACGATTTCGCCTTTACCCCGGCCGACTGGTTCAACGCGCTGGCCGCCGAGATCGTGGTCGACGGCAAGGTCGTCCCGAACCCCCATACCAAGTGGAACGAGATCCGCTCGGACCTGCCCGACCAGGAAATCCTGGCCTTCGTGCCCGGCACCAAGCACGGCACCCGCGAGGTCTTCGAGGAAAAGGTGATCGCCGCGGGCTGCGAGGAATCGGGCGCCGCCGAGGTCCTGAAGGCCGAGAAGGGCGAGGACGAGGGCGCATCGGCCTGCATGGCGCTGCGCACCGACGGCAAGTCCATCGACATCGACGGCGACTATACCGAGACCCTGGCCCGCATCCAGTCGGCCAAGAACGGCATCGGCGTCTTCGGCCTGTCCTTCTATGAAAACAACACCGACAAGCTGAAGGTCGCGACCATCGCCGGCGTCCAGCCCTCGACCGAGAGCATCGCCTCGGGCGAATACCCGGTTTCGCGCCCGCTGTTCTTCTATGTCAAGAAACAGCATATCGACACCGTGCCGGGGCTGAAGGAATTCGCGGAATTCTTCGTCTCGGACGAACTCGCGGGGCCTGACGGGCCGCTGGCCGCCTATGGCCTGGTGGCGGACCCGGAACTGGCGACGACGCAGGCGGCCGTCGCCGACGAAGCGACCCTCGCCCAGTGATCCGCCCGGCGCGGGGGCGTGTTCCCCGCGCCGCTTCCCTTCCCTGTTCCGAGGGCTCACATGCCTGTCTCATGGACCTTGCTGCTCGTCCTTGCCCTTGCCGGCGCGGGCTATTTCGTCACCCGCGCGCGCGTCGTCGCGCTGGCCGGGGGCGACGTGCGGCGGCTGCATTCGCGGCCCAGCTATCACGGCTGGAACGCGGCGCTGCTGACGGCGCTGCCGGCGCTGTTCCTGATCGCCATCTGGCGCTTTGTGCAACCGGCCGCGAATGCGACGCCCGTCGCGATCCTGGCGCTGGTCCTGGCCGCTGCCGGGCTTGGCTTCGCGCTTGTCCGCAGCGCGCCGGGCTTCCGGGCCCGCAATGCGGTCGAAAGCATGGTCAAGGGCCTGCTGATCCTGTGTTCCAGCATCGCCATCCTGACCACCGCCGGGATCGTCTTTTCGATGCTGTTCGAATCGGGGCATTTCTTCCGGCAGTATCCCTGGCATGACTTCTTCTTCGGCACCACATGGTCGCCGCGCTTCGGCGGCGGCTCGCAGCTGGGCATCCTGCCGCTGCTGTGGGGCACGCTCTACATCTCGCTGATCGCGCTGGCGGTTTCGGTGCCGATCGGGCTGTTCGCGGCGATCTACATGTCCGAATACGCCTCGCCCCGGTTGCGCGGCGTCGCCAAGCCGATGATCGAGGTGCTGGCCGGCATCCCGACCATCGTCTACGGCCTTTTCGCGCTGATCACCGTGGGCCCGATGCTGCGCGACTATTTCGCCCAGCCGCTGGGCCTGGGCAATTCCGGCTCGTCGGTGATGACGGCGGGGCTGGTCATGGGCATCATGCTGATCCCCTTCGTCAGCTCGCTTTCGGACGACATCATCAACGCGGTGCCGCAATCCTTGCGCGACGGCGCGCTGGGGCTTGGCTCGACGCAATCGGAAACCGTGCGCAAGGTGGTGCTGCCCGCCGCCCTGCCAGGCATCGTGGGCGCCGTCCTGCTGGCCGCCTCGCGCGCCATCGGCGAGACGATGATCGTCGTCCTGGGCGCGGGCGCCGCCGCCCGCATGGACCTGAACCCGTTCGAGGCGATGACCACGATCACCGTCAAGATCGTCAGCCAGCTGACCGGCGACAACGACTTCGCCGCACCCGAGACGCTGGTCGCCTTCGCGCTTGGCCTGACCCTGTTCGTCATCACGCTGGGGCTGAACATCGTCGCCCTCTACGTCGTGCGCAAATACCGGGAGCAATACGAATGAGCGATGCAACCCTCGACGGCGCGCAGCCCCGGTCCTCGCTGCTGGTCGCCGATCCGCGCACCCGCAAGCGCAACGCCGCCGAGGCGCGGTTCCGCGCCTATGGGCTGGGCGCCATCGTGATCTCGATGATCATGCTGGTGATCCTGCTCTTTACCATCGTCACCGGCGGCGTCGGCGCCTTTCGGCAGACCTATCTGGAAATCCCGGTGGCGCTGGATGCGGCGCAGCTGGACAAGAACGGCAATCGCGACCCCGCGGACATCCGCAAGGTCCTGACCCTGACCTATGGCAAGATCCTGGAGCAGTCGCTGCAACAGGCCATCGCCGACAAGGGCATCGCCGTCGCCGAGCTGTCGGCCAAGGACGTCTCGAACCTGATCTCCAAGGAGGCTTCGGCGCAGCTGCGCAATCGCGTGTTGGCCGATCCCGAACTGATCGGCCAGACCGTCGAGGCCCGCGTGCTGGTGAACGGCCGGGTGGACGGCTATTACAAGGGCCGCGTCAGCATGGAGAGTGCTGCGCGCGACGCCAATACCTCGCCGGCGCAGTTGCAGCTTGCCGATGCGCTGAAGGCGCAGGGCATGCTGGCGACGGAGTGGAACTGGTCCTTCCTGACCAGCCCCGACGCCTCGGACCAGCGCCCCGAGGCCGCGGGGGTGGGCATCGCCATCCTCGGCTCGCTCTACATGATGCTGGTGGTGCTGGCGCTCGCGGTGCCGATCGGCGTCGCCGCCTCGATCTATCTCGAGGAATTCGCACCCAAGAACCGCTGGACCGACATCATCGAGGTCAACATCTCGAACCTCGCGGCGGTGCCCTCCATCGTCTTCGGCATCCTGGGCCTTGCCGCCTTCATCAACTTCGCCGGCCTGCCGCAATCGGCGCCCATCGTCGGCGGCCTGGTGCTGACGCTGATGACGCTGCCGACGATCATCATCGCCACCCGCGCCGCGCTGAAGGCGGTGCCGCCCTCGATCCGCGACGCGGCGCTGGGGGTCGGGGCCTCGAAGATGCAGTCGGTGTTCCACCACGTCCTGCCGCTGGCCATGCCGGGCATCCTGACCGGCACCATCATCGGCCTGGCGCAGGCGCTTGGCGAGACCGCGCCGCTGCTGCTGATCGGCATGGTGGCCTTCGTCAAGAACTTCCCCTCGGCGCCGCCGGACGGGCTGTTCGAGCCGGCATCGGCGCTGCCGGTCCAGGTCTATAACTGGACCCAACGCGCCGACCCCGCCTTCATCGAGCGTGCCTCGGGGGCGATCATCGTGCTGCTGGCGTTCCTGCTCTGCATGAACCTGCTTGCCATTCTCCTGCGCCGCAAGTTCGAGCGCCGGTGGTAATCCCGGGAAGGAGACCCGATATGAACGACATGAGACTTCTGGAGCGCAGCGTGGACCAGACGGAAATCAAGATCTCGGCGCGGGACGTGCAGGTCTGGTATGGCGAAAAGCACGCGATCAGGGACGTGAACGTCGACCTGCTGGACAAGACCGTGACCGCCTTCATCGGTCCTTCGGGTTGCGGGAAGTCGACCTTCCTGCGCTGCCTGAACCGCATGAACGACACCATCGACATCAGCCGGGTCGAGGGCAAGATCATGCTGGACGGCGAGGACATCTATGACAAGCGCGTGGACCCGGTGCAGCTGCGCGCCCGCGTCGGCATGGTGTTCCAGAAACCGAACCCCTTCCCGAAATCGATCTATGACAACGTGGCCTACGGTCCCCGCATCCACGGCCTGGCGCGCAACCGCGCCGAGCTGGACGAGATCGTCGAGAAATCGCTGCGCGGCGCCGCGCTGTGGAACGAGGTCAAGGACCGGCTCGCCGATCCCGGCACCGGCCTGTCGGGCGGCCAGCAGCAGCGGCTTTGCATCGCCCGTGCTGTGGCGACCCAGCCCGAAGTGCTCTTGATGGACGAGCCCTGCTCGGCGCTGGACCCGATCGCCACCAGCCAGGTCGAGGAACTGATCGACCAGCTGCGCGCCGAATTCTCGGTGGTGATCGTGACCCACTCCATGCAGCAGGCGGCGCGCGTCAGCCAGAAGACCGCCTTCTTCCACCTGGGCAATCTGGTGGAATACGGCAATACCGACGACATTTTCACCAATCCGCGCGATCCGCGCACCGAAAGCTATATCTCGGGCCGCATCGGCTAGGCCGGACAGGAGCTGACATGAACAACGAACGCCATATCCTCTCTGCCTTCGACCGCGACCTGGAAACCGTGCAGGCGCTGGTCGTCAAGATGGGCGGCATGGTCGAAAGCGCCATCCACGACGCCGCCATCGCGCTGGAGACCCGCGACGGCGAACTGGCCGACGACATCCGCCGCCGCGACAAGGCCGTCGACGCGCTGGAGCACCAGATCAACGAGGAGGCCGCGCGCCTGATCGCGCTGCGCGCACCGCGGGCGACCGACCTGCGCATGGTGCTGTCGGTCATCAAGATCTCGCATATCCTCGAGCGCGTGGGCGATTACGCCAAGAACATCGCCAAGCGCAGCGACGTTCTGGCCGAGATGCCCGCCATCGAGGGCGCCGGCATGGCGCTGCGCCGCATGTCCGCCACGGTCGAGGCGATGATGAAGGACGCCCTGGACAGCTATATCCAGCGCGACGCCGCGCTGGCCGCCGACGTGCGCAAGCGCGACCTGGAAGTGGACCAGATGTATAACGCGCTGTTTCGCGAGTTCCTGACCCATATGATGGAGGATCCGCGCAACATCACCGCCTGCATGCACCTGCATTTCATCGCCAAGAACATCGAGCGCATGGGCGACCATGCCACCGGCATCGCCGAGCAGGTGATCTATCTGGCCACCGGCGAACTGCCCGACGAGCCGCGGCCCAAGGGTGAAAGCGTGCCGCGCATGGAGGGGGCCTGATCCATGGCGCAGACCCAACCCTGTGTCCTGGTCGTCGAGGACGAAGGCGCACAGCGCGAGGTGCTGAAATACAACCTCGAGGCCGAGGGCTTTGACGTGGTGCTGGCCGAGAACGGCGACGAGGCGATGCTGCTGGTCGCCGAGGAGCAGCCCGACCTGATCGTGCTGGACTGGATGCTGCCCAATGTCAGCGGTATCGAGATCTGCCGCCGGGTCAAGGCCGACCCCTCGACGCGCCAGATCCCGATCATCATGCTGTCGGCGCGCTCCGAAGAGGTGGACCGGGTGCGCGGGCTGGAGACGGGCGCGGACGACTATGTGGTCAAGCCCTATTCCGTGGTCGAGTTGATGGCGCGGCTGCGCACCCAATTGCGCCGCACCCGCCCGGCCTCGATGGGCGAAAGGCTCAGCTTTGCCGACATCATCCTGGATGCGGGCGAGCATCGGGTGTTCCGCGCCGGCCAGCCGGTGCATCTGGGCCCGACCGAGTTCCGCCTGCTTTCCACGCTGATGGAGAAGCCCGGCCGGGTCTGGACGCGCGAGCAATTGCTGGACCGGGTCTGGGGCCGCGACATCTATGTCGATACCCGCACCATCGACGTGCATGTCGGGCGGCTGCGCAAGGCGCTGATGGCCAATGGCGGCAACAACCCGGTGCGCACGGTGCGCGGCACCGGCTATTCGCTGGGCTGAGCCGGCACGGCCGGACAGACGAAGCCCGGGCTTGCCGGGCAAGCGAAAACCGCGGGGTCGCCCCCCGCGGTTTCCTTTTCGGGTCGGCGCAGTCAGTTCTGCGCCAGCAGGTCGGTGATCCGGCGCACGGCGACGCGGCGGTTCTGCCGCTCGGGCCCGTCGGTCGGCACCAGCAGGAACTGCTCGCCATAGCCCTGCACCACCATGTTCTCGGGCGGCACCTGGAAATATTCCGTCAAGGCCAGCGCCACTGATTCCGCGCGGCGGTCCGACAGGGCCAGGTTCGCGGCATCCGAGCCGACGGCGTCGGTATAGCCCTCGATCATGTAGATCTCGCGCGGGTCCTGGTCGATGCTGTCGCGGATCACCTTGCCCAGCGTCGCGAGCTCTTGCGCCTGGTCGGGGGTGATGGCCGAGGAGCCGGTGTCGAAGGTGATCTCGGGCACGTTCACCGGCGCGACCAGGGCACGCACCTCGGGAATGTTGCGGATCTGGCCCAGGCTGAAGCGGCGATCGATCGCCGCCTCGCGGCGCAGCGCCTCGCGCAGCGCGGCCTCGTCCAGCCGTTCGCGGTTGATGCGGACCGGCGGCGGCGCGGGCAGGGTCGAGATCTGCACGGGTTGCGCCTCGGTATCGTCGATGAGCCGGGTTTCCGTGCCGTCGGCGCGCATGAGCGTGCGGCGCAGGATGTTCATGTTCGCGTCGCGGATGGTGACGACGCGGCTGCCATCCTCGCGCAGCACCGTGGTCCGGGTCGAGCCGTCGTCGAAGGTCTCGGTCCGCACGTTCGAGCCGGGCCGATAGAGCAGGGTGTTGTCGTCCTTGATCACCTGCTGGCTGCCGTCGGGCAGCGTGACGACGACGCGGTCGCCGGTGTTCAGCGCCACCTGCCGGTCGTTCGACAGCATCTTGCCGACCGCCATGCCAGCCGCGCCGGCCAGGAGCAGCTTGGCGATGTCCTTGACCGTCTCGTCGCCGTCGTCGCGGCGGGCTTCCTCTTGCGGGGCCTCGGCAGGCTGTTGCTGTTGCAGGCCCTGCGCGACCGAAGTGGCAAATTCCTCGGCCGAACTGCGCGCGTTCTCGTCGGTGATCTGCACCTCGTTCAACTCGCCCTGGCCCTCCTCCTGCTCCTCGCCGGCCGACAGTGCGGCTGCCGCTGCGGGGGCCGCCTCTTCGGCGGCGCGCTGCGCCACGGCATTCGGCTGGGCCTGGACTTCGGGTGCCTGCACTTCGGTGGCCTGCTCTGACTCAGGCTGTGCTTGGCCGTCGGCCTGTTCCTGCAAGCGGCCTTCCAGCTCTTGCGCGTCCGGGCGCTGGCCGTCTTCGGCGCGCTGTTCGTCGGACTGGTCCGGCTGGGGCGCGGCCTCTTGCGATTGCTCCTGCAAGCGGCGCTCCAATTCCTGCGCATCCGGCGTCTCCGTGGCCGGAGCGTCATCGGCCCGCTGCTCAGCCGGCTGGGGCGGTTCCGCCCCGGGCGCCTGTTGCGCGGCGTTGTCCTGCTGGGCGTCGGGCGCAGCCGTCGGCGGCTCGTCGGACTGTTCGGGACGCGGCTCTGCGGGCGTGGTTTCCGTCGTGGCCTGCGTCTCGGCATCCGGGGCTGCTTCGGGCTGAGCGGCGGGGCGCGAGCCTTGCGGATCGGCAGCGTCCGCCTGCGGCTTCTGTGCCGGGGCCGGATCGGTTGTGGTGACCGCGTCTGGCGTGTCGGGCTTGGGCGCGGGAAGCCCATCCTGATCCGCCGCCTGGTCGGGTTGGGCCGCCTGGGGCTTGGCCTGCGGCTCGGCGGCCTCGACCACGGGCGGCTTGGCCTGGGGTTCTTCGGCCTGCGTCACCTCGGGCTTTGCTGCGGGGGGCGAGGTCTCCTGCTCCTCGGGGGCCGCTTCGCTCCGAGGCTGCGGTTCCTGCTGCTCGTCGGATGGCTGGCCGCCTTCTTGCGGCTGTTCGGGGGGCGGCTCTGCGGCTTCAGGCGCATCGGCTTGGGGCTGCGGCTCGCCGGGGCTCTCGGGCTCGGCCTGGGATTCGGCCTCTGCCTCCGCCTCTGCCGGAGCGGGTTCGGGCGCGGATTGCGGCTCCTGCGCCTGCTCGGTTTCGGGCTGGCCGGGCTGGTCCTGCGGCAGGATGACCTGTTCGCCGGTGTCGGGGGCCTGCTGGTCCTGCGCCACCGCCAGTTGCGGGGCGATCAGGGACAGGCTGGTCACGATCGCTGTCGTTGTCTTGTAGATGCGGCGCATGTCGGTCCTCTTTCCGATGGTCGCTGGATCGTTCGTCAACCTTTGGCGGATGGCCCAGTTCCCAAACAAGCGCGTGACCGCGCCGTGATTAGGGTTCAGGAGCAGTGGGCACGCGGCGGGACGGTGATGCGCATTGATTCCTCGCGGCCTTCTTGGAGGCTGGCGGTATCGTTTCGCAAATGCTTCGGCGTGCTGAAAAAGCGGTCGGCAAAGCCCTGTTGGCGATAGCGCCGGTCGTCCATCCCGCGCGGCTCGGGGGCAGAAGCGGCTGGATCGGTCCCAACTCGGCCCTTAACCGCCGTTCAGCGCCAGCTTGCCGCCGGCAATGCGCTGCACCCGACCGGACAGTTCCAGCGCCAGGATGGCAGGCGCGAGGACGGCTGCCGGCACCCCGAGATCGCGGATCAGCATGTTTTCCTCGGTCGGGCTGGGGCCCAGCCGGGCCAGGATCCGTCCTTCCAGGTTCACCGGACCGCCCGCGTCGCGCGGCCTGCCCATCATCGGCCTGTGGTGGATGCCGTGACCCAGTTCCGCAAGCCGGCGGGCGACCGCAGCCGGTTGTCGGACCTGTACGGGCATCGCTGCCACCGCGGCGGGGGTGGCCTCGACCGGGTTTTCCGCCGGTGCCTGCTTCGCGGCTATGGGGTCGTTCGATTGCAGTGCCGCCAGCACATCGGCCGAATTGCGCACCAGGGTCGCGCCGTCGCGGATCAGCGCGTTGCAGCCGCCGGCCCGCGCATCCATCGGATGGCCCGGCACTGCCATCACCTCGCGCCCCTGGTCCAGCGCGCAGCGCGCGGTGATCAGGCTGCCGGAGCGATATGCAGCCTCGACCACCACCACGGCGCGCGACAGGCCCGAGATGATGCGGTTGCGGGCGGGGAAATGCCGGGCCACGGGCTCGGTTCCCGGCGGCTGTTCGGTAACGAGCAGGCCGGTTTCGCAGATTTCTTCGGCCAGGGCCGCATTCTCGCCGGGATAGATCTTGTCGATGCCGCCGGCCATGACCGCGATGGTGCCGCCATGCAGCGCGGCTTCATGCGCGATGGTGTCGATGCCGCGCGCGAGGCCCGCGACGACCGCCGCGCCCGATTGCGACAGGCCCGAGGCCATGCCGCGCGCCATGCGCAAGCCCAGCGACGAGGCGTTGCGCGCACCGATCACCGCCACCGGCATGCGCGCCAGAACCGATATGTCGCCGCGCAGCCACAGCACCGCAGGCGCATCGGCCACCTCGCGCAGCAGAGCGGGATAGTCCGGGTCGCCCCAGGTCAGAAGTCGGGCGCCGGCGCGATGGCCGGCCGCGATCTCGGCCTCGGCCGCGGCGATGGGGCAGGGGGCGTAATCCTCGACCCCTGCGGCGCGGGCGATGGCCGGCAGGGCGGCCAATGCCGCTTCGGCGCTGCCATGCTCGTCCAGCAGCCGGTGGAAGGTCGCCGGCCCGACCCTGCGCGAGCGGATGAGGCGCAGGATGGCAAGCCCGTCCCCCTTAGGCCCGGGAGGGGTATGCTGGGGATCCGAAGAAAGCAGCCTTGCCATCGTGTCCATGCCTTTGCCTCATCCGCAGGCCGAGTCATGGCATGGCAATGGTTAAGAATGGGTTAGCGGCCCAAGGAATCCTTCAAGATATTGGAATACAAGCGATTCAGGCCGCAGACCCGCCGATGGTCAGCCCGCCGATGCGCAGCGTGGGCAAGCCGACGCCGACCGGAACCCATTGGCCCTGCTTGCCGCAATTGCCGATTCCCGGGTCCAGCGACAGGTCGTTTCCGATGGCGCGAATCTGCTCCAGCGCGGTGGCGCCGTCGCCGATCAGCGTTGCGCCGCGGATCGGGTCGCCGACCTGGCCGTTCCTGACCCGATAGGCTTCGGTGCACGAGAACACGAACTTGCCGTTGGTGATGTCCACCTGCCCGCCGCCGAAGCCGACCGCATAGATGCCGTCCTCGAGCCCGGCAAGGATCGAGGTCGGATCTTCGGACCCCGCCAGCATGAAGGTGTTGGTCATGCGCGGCATGGGGGCATGGGCGTGGCTTTGCCGCCGGCCGTTGCCGGTGGGTGCCACCCCCATCAGCCGGGCGTTCTGCCGGTCCTGCATGTAGCCGACCAGAATCCCGTCCTCGATCAAGACGTTGCGGCCGGGCGGCGTGCCCTCGTCATCGACTGAGATCGAGCCGCGCCGGTCGGGAATGGTGCCGTCGTCGACGACGGTCACGCCGGGCGCCGCGACGCGCCGGCCCATCAGCCCGGCAAAGGCGGAATGGCCCTTGCGGTTGAAATCGCCCTCGAGCCCATGGCCCACGGCCTCGTGCAGCAGGATGCCGGGCCAGCCCGGACCCAGCACCACATCCATCACTCCGGCAGGCGCGGGGACCGAGCGCAGGTTGACCAGCGCGATGCGCAGCGCCTCGCGCACCAGCCCCTGCCAGTGCTCGGGGGCGTCCATGCCGGCAAGGCCGATGCGCCCGCCGCCGCCGGCGGTGCCCGACTCGCGCCGTGCGTTCGATTCGACGATCACCGAGACGTTGAGCCGTGCCATCGGCCGGATGTCGGTGGCAAGCCCGCCCTCGGGGCGCAGGATCGCCACCTCCTGCACCGAGGTGGCGATGCTGGCCGAGACCTGCACCACGCGCGGGTCCAGCCCGCGTGCGAAGGCGTCGATTTCCCGCAGGAGGGCCACGCGGGCGGCGAAGGGAACGTCCTCGGCCGGGTCGATGGCGGCATAGAGCGGCCGGATCTCGCCCTCGGGCGGCAGGGCCAGCGTGCCGCCGCCGGCGCCGACCGCCAGCCGCACCGTCTGGGCCGCCTTCTTCAGCGCAGCCTCGTCGATCTCGGTCGAATGGGCATAGCCGGTGACCTCGCCCCGCACGGCACGCAGGCCGAAGCCCTGCTCGGCATCATAGCTTGCGGTGCGCAGCCGGCCGTCGTCGAAGACCAGCGCCTCGGAACGGGAGCGTTCCAGGAAAAGTTCGCCGTCATCCGCGCCGGCCAGGGCGTCGCGCAGGATGCGCAGCGCGCGGTCCTGATCGAGATGCGTCCGGAAGGGTGAAAACGAAGCGTCTGTCATGGAACCGGTCCTTGTCATGAAGCCCCGCCTAGGGCTTTTTTGACAAGAAGTCGATAGGTATGGCTTGCCCGCCGGGGTAAGATATGGTTCTGGTGCAGGACCGAATGCCGGCGGCCTCAGGACAGGGGCCTGCCGGCGGCATGATAGGCAACGGGATGGGATGATGGCAATTGCGACCAAGCGCCGCGGGGTGGCGGCGGTGATGAGCCTGGGAGTTGCGACGATGACGGCCGTGCCGGCCTTGGCGCAGGACGTGCTGGGCGATCTGCCGGTGATCGGCAAGCCGGTGAACGGCGGGATGAACTTCCAACCGGCGTCGAGCCCGCTGGCGCATGACCAGCAATGGCTGGATCATTTCGTGCTCTACATCATCACGGCCGTGACGATCTTCGTCTGCCTGCTGCTGCTGATCTGCATCGTCCGTTTCAACCGCCGGGCGAATCCGGTGCCGGCGCGCTTTACCCACAACACTCCGATCGAGGTGATCTGGACCCTGGTCCCGGTGCTGATCCTGGTGGCGATCGGGGCCTTCTCGCTGCCGATCCTGTTCCGCAGCCAGGAGATGCCGAACGATCCCGACCTGGTGATCAAGGCCATCGGCCACCAGTGGTACTGGTCCTATGAATACCCCAATGACGGCGTCGCCTTCGATGCGCTGATGCTGGAGAAAGAGGCCCTGGCCGATGCCGGCTATTCCGAGGACGAGTATCTGCTGGCGACCGACAACCCGGTCGTGGTTCCGGTCGGCAAGAAGGTCCTGGTCCAGGTGACCGCCACCGACGTGATCCACGCCTGGACCATCCCCGCCTTCGCCGTCAAGCAGGACGCCGTGCCGGGCCGCATCGCGCAGCTGTGGTTCTCGGTCGACCAGGAGGGCGTCTATTTCGGCCAGTGCTCCGAGCTTTGCGGCATCAACCACGCCTATATGCCCATCGTCGTCAAGGCGGTCAGCCAGGAGAAATACGAAGCCTGGCTTGCCGGCGCGAAAGAGGAATTCGCCGCCGACGCCTCGGACTACCTGCCCGCCAGCCCCGTCAAGCTGGCCTCGGCAGAGTAAGGCCGGGCCGTGGCCGATATCAACGCATATGAGGGGCCTGCCGAGGCGGGCTTCGGGGACTATGTCGCGCTTCTGAAGCCGCGCGTCATGTCGCTGGTGGTGTTCACGGCCTTCGTGGGGCTGTGGATCGCGCCGCAGCCGGTCAACCCCTTCGTCGCCTTCTGCGCGGTGCTGTTCATCGCGCTGGGGGGCGGGGCCTCGGGCGCCCTCAACATGTGGTATGACGCCGACATCGATGCGGTGATGCGTCGCACCGCGGGCCGTCCCGTGCCCTCGGGCCGCGTCACCTCGCAAGAGGCGCTGGCGGTCGGCATCGCGCTGTCGGGCCTGTCGGTGATGATGCTGGGGCTGGCGGCGAACTGGTTCGCGGCCGGGTTCCTGGCCTTCACCATCTTCTTCTATGCCGTGGTCTATACGATCTGGCTGAAACGCTCGACGCCGCAGAACATCGTCATCGGCGGCGCGGCCGGGGCCTTCCCGCCCATGATCGGCTGGGCCTGCGCCACCGGCGGCATCGGCATCGAGTCGCTGTTGATGTTCGCGCTGATCTTCTTCTGGACGCCGCCGCATTTCTGGGCCTTGGCGCTGTTCATGAAGGACGACTATTCCAAGGCCGGCGTGCCGATGCTGACCGTGACCCATGGCCGCAAGGTCACGCGTTGCCATATCTTCGCCTATACGCTGGTGCTGGCGCCCTTTGCGCTCTGGCTGGGCTTCACCTCGGTCGGCGGGCCGCTCTACCTGGCGGTCTCGGTGGTGCTGAATGCGCTGTTCATCGCCGGGGGCTGGCAGATCCTGCGCCGCAGCGAGGACCAGGCCCAGGCCGATGGCTACCGGGTCGAGAAGCGTTATTTCCGCCTGTCGCTCTATTACACCTTCCTGCATTTCCTGACGCTGCTGGTCCAGCATTGGGTCGGAGGATGGTGATGCTGCCCCAGGTCGAGCATGAGTTGCACAAGCGCCGCCGCAGCCGGAACATCGGCCTGCTGGTCGTGCTGCTGGCCTTCGTCGCGCTGGTCTTCGGGCTCTCGGTGGTCAAGATCACCCAGGGCGACATGATGCAGGGTTATGACCACCGGCCGCGCGCCTCGATGCTGCCGCCCGATCCCGATCCGCCGGCGCCGAATGCCGCGCCCGTGGCCGCGCCGGGCACCCCTGCCGCCACGCAGGGCGTCATGCAGGAGGCGAACCAATGAGCGGCGGGAAGAAGCCAAGGTCGAACACCCGCACCGTGGCCATGCTGGCCGGCGTCGTGGTGCTGATGGGTGCGCTCAGCTGGGCGGCGGTGCCGTTCTATTCCTGGTTCTGCAAGGTAACCGGCTTTGCCGGCACCACCAACGTGGCCGAGGCCGCGTCGGACACGGTGCTGGACGAAAAGATCCGGGTGCGCTTCGACGCCAATGCGGACAGCAATCTCGGCTGGACCTTCCGCCCGATGCAGCGCGAGATGGAGCTGAAGATCGGCGAGAACGCCATCGCCTTCTACGAGGCGATCAACAACACCGACGAGCCGGTGACCGGCACGGCGAGCTATAACGTGGCGCCCGATGCGGCCGGCTATTTCTTCAACAAGATCGAATGCTTCTGCTTTACCGAGCAGACCCTGCAGCCGGGGGAGCGGGTCGAGATGCCGGTCAGCTTCTTCGTCGATGCCGATCTGGTGAACGACCGCGACGCCGGTCGCATCCGCGACATCACCCTGTCCTATACCTTCCATCGGACCGATCCGCCCGCGCCCAAACAGGCGGCGCTGGACGCGAAAACGGAACCGACCGTAAACTGAGCAACAAGAACCAGCAACAGCCGGAAATGCAGCCATGGCCCATGTAAAGAACCACGACTATCAGATCCTGCCGCCATCGATCTGGCCGTTCTTCGGCGCGATCGGCGCCTTCGTGATGCTGACCGGCGCGGTCGCCTGGATGAAGGGCATCACCTTCTTCGGGCTTCCTGTCGAGGGGCCGTGGATGTTCCTGATCGGTCTGGTGGGCGTGCTCTACGTCATGTTCGGCTGGTGGGCCGATGTCGTGAACGAGGGCGAGACGGGCGAACATACCCCGGTGGTGCGCATCGGCCTGCAATACGGCTTCATCCT
This sequence comes from Paracoccus sp. SSJ, assembly GCF_030234105.1. Taxonomy (NCBI): domain Bacteria; kingdom Pseudomonadati; phylum Pseudomonadota; class Alphaproteobacteria; order Rhodobacterales; family Paracoccaceae; genus Paracoccus; species Paracoccus sp. SSJ. Next base: position 83,487 of record NZ_JASSPE010000013.1, read on the forward strand.
GTTCATCATGTCCGAGGTGATGTTCTTCGTCGCCTGGTTCTGGGCCTTCATCAAGAACGCCCTGTATCCGATGGGACCGGACAGCCCGATCAAGGACGGCGTCTGGCCGCCCGAGGGCATCGTTACCTTCGACCCCTGGCACCTGCCGCTGATCAACACGCTGATCCTGCTGCTTTCGGGCGTTGCCGTGACCTGGGCGCACCATGCCTTCGTGCATGAAGGCGATCGCAAGACCACGATCAACGGGCTGATCGTCGCGGTGATCCTGGGCGTCTGCTTCACCGGCTTGCAAGCCTATGAATACAGCCACGCGGCGTTTGGCCTGGCTGATACTGTCTATGCCGGCGCCTTCTACATGGCCACCGGGTTCCACGGTGCCCATGTCATCATCGGCACGATCTTCCTGTTCGTCTGCCTGATCCGCCTGCTCAAGGGTCAGATGACCCAGAAGCAGCATGTCGGCTTCGAGGCCGCCGCCTGGTATTGGCATTTCGTCGATGTGGTCTGGCTGTTCCTCTTTGTCGTGATCTATATCTGGGGCCGCTGATCCCGACAGAGATTTCCACGGCGCGGGGCAGATGTTCCCGCGCCGTTTGCTTTGGAGGCCCACCCATGCGCCGTTACCTGTTCCCGCTGATCGTCGGTGTGGTGGGCTGCGCCATCCTGATTTCGCTGGGCATGTGGCAGCTTCAGCGGCTGGACTGGAAAGAAGGGCTGATCGCCCAGATCCAGCAAAGGATCGAGGGCCGGCCCGTGCCCCTGCCGGCAGCGGTGGATCCGTCGATGAAATACATGCCGGTGCTGGTCTCGGGCCAGACCACGGGTCAGGAGATCGACGTGCTGTCGGGCACGCGCGAGGCGGGCGGCGGCTATCAGGTCGTCTCGGGTTTCGTCACCGATGACGGGCGCAGGATCCTGCTGGATCGGGGTTTCGTCGATCAGGACCACAAGCGTGCCCCGCGCCCGCCGGTGCGGCTGGAGGTGGCGGGCAACCTGCACTGGCCCGACGAGAAGGGCAGCGCCACGCCCGAGCCCAACCTGACCGAGAACGTCTGGTTCGCCCGCGACGTGCCCGCCATGGCCGCGCAGCTGGGGACCGAGCCGGTGCTGGTCGTGGCGGCCGAGGTGCGGGGCGATGCGCAGGGGGTGCGGCCGATCCCGGTCGCGGTCGAGGGCATTCCGAACAACCACCTGAGCTATGCCGCGCAATGGTTCATGATCGCTGCGGTTTGGGCAGGGATGACAGTGGCGCTGATCTGGCGTATCAGGCAGCGGCAATTCTAGGGGGACGCGATGCGTTACGTTTCGACACGGGGGCGGGCTCCGGTCCTGGACTTCGAACAGGCGATGATGACCGGGCTGGCGCGGGATGGCGGGCTTTACCTGCCCGAGGCGATCCCGATGTTCTCGGCCGATGAGATCGCCCGCTTCGAGGGCCTGCCCTATGAAGAGGTCGCGCGGCGCGTCATCAGCCCCTTCGTCGGCGAAAGCTTCGACGATGCCGAGTTGCGCGATGCCATCGCCCGGGCCTATCAGGGCTTCGACCATATCGCCCGTGCGCCGCTGGTCCAGCTTGCGCCCGGCCATCACCTGCTGGAGCTGTTCCACGGGCCCACGCTGGCCTTCAAGGACTTCGCCATGCAGCTGATCGGCCAGCTGTTCCAGCTGGCGCTGGCGCGCTCGGGGCAGCGGGTCACGATCCTTGGCGCGACCTCGGGCGATACCGGCTCGGCCGCGATCGAGGCGTTCCGGGGCCTGCCCAACGTCGACGTGTTCATCATGTATCCGCATGGCCGGGTCAGCGAGGTGCAGCGCCGGCAGATGTCCACGCCTGCCGACGCCAACGTCCATGCGCTGGCGGTCGACGGCACCTTCGACGATTGCCAGGCGCGGCTGAAGGATCTGTTCAACGACCACGATTTCCGCAATGCGGTCGGGCTTGCGGGCGTCAATTCGATCAACTGGGCGCGGGTGCTGGCGCAGATCGTCTATTACTTCACCGCCGCCGTCAGCCTTGGCGCGCCGCGGCGCGAGGTGGACTTCACCGTGCCGACCGGCAATTTCGGCGATATCTTCGCAGGCTCCATCGCCAGGACCATGGGCCTGTCCATCGGCAGGCTGATCGTGGCCACCAACCAGAACGACATCCTGCACCGGGCGCTGACCAGCGGCGAATACCGCGTCGGCACCGCCCGTCCCTCGATCAGCCCTTCGATGGACATCCAGGTCAGTTCGAACTTCGAACGCGCGCTGTGGCTGGCCTATGACCATGACGGCAATGCCGTGTCGCGGCTGATGGACGAGCTGAAATCCGGCGGCTTCGCCATCAGCCAGGGCGCGTTGCAGCAGTTGCGCGAGACCTATGTCTCGGGGCGCGCCTCGGAGGCGGAGACGACGGCGATGATCGCCACCATCCGCGAGGAGACGGGCGAGGTGATCTGCCCGCATACCGCCGTCGCCGTGAAGGTGGCGCGCGAGCATATGCGTCCCGGCGTGCCGATGGTCAGCCTGTCGACCGCGCATCCGGCGAAATTCCCCGATGCGGTCGAGGCCGCCATCGGCATTCGCCCGCCTCTGCCGCCGCACATGGCCGACCTGTTCCAGCGCGACGAACGCATCACCCGTATTGCAAATGACGCCGATGCCATTAAATCGCTGATCCTTGAACGGAGAACAGTGTGAGCCAGATCCGCATCAGCACCCTTCCCAACGGCCTGCGTGTCGTCAGCCGCGACATGCCCGGCCTGCATTCCGCCGCCATCGGCATCTGGGTCAATGCCGGCTGCCGCGACGAGCGCGCCGAGCAGAACGGCATCGCCCATTTCCTTGAACACATGGCCTTCAAGGGCACGGCGCGGCGCAGCGCGCTGGAGATCGTCGAGTCGATCGAGAATGTCGGCGGCTATATCAACGCCTATACCTCGCGCGACGTGACCTCCTATTACGCGCGGGTGCTGGCGGGGGATGTGGAGCTGGCGCTGGACGTCATCTCGGACATCGTCATGAATCCGGTCTTCGACCAGCGCGAGATCGAGGTCGAGCGCGGCGTGATCCTGCAAGAGATCGGCCAGGCGCTGGACACGCCCGACGACGTGATCTTCGACTGGCTGCAAGAGGCGGCCTATCCCGACCAGCCCATGGGCCGCACCATCCTGGGGCCGGCCGAGCGGGTCAGCCGCTTTGGCCGCGACGACCTGTCGGGTTTCATCGGCGAACATTACGGCCCCGAGCGCATGATCGTTTCCGCCGCCGGCGCGGTCGAGCACGACCGCATCCTGCGCCAGGTCGAGGCGATCTTCGGTCATCTGCCGGCCCGTGCCCTGACCAAGCGCGAGCCCGCCCGCTGGCAGGGCGCCGAGGCCCGTCGCGTCAAGGGGTTGGAGCAGGCGCATTTCGCGCTGGCCTTCGAGGGGCCGGGCTATCAGGCGCCCGATTTCTATGCCGCGCAGATCTGGACCTCGGCGCTGGGGGGCGGCATGTCCTCGCGCCTGTTCCAGAAGCTGCGCGAGGAAAAGGGCCTGTGCTATTCGATCTTTGCGCAAAGCGGCTTTCATGACGATACCGGCATGGTGACGATCTATGCCGGCACTTCGGGCGAGCAGATCGCCGACCTGGCCACGCTGACCGTGGACGAGTTGAAACGCTCGGCCGAGGACATGACCGAGACCGAGGTGGCCCGCGCGCGGGCGCAGCTCAAGGCCGGGCTGCTGATGGGCCTGGAAAGCCCGACCGGCCAGGCCGAGCGCATGGCGCGCTCGCTCTCGATCTGGGGCCGGGTGCCCGATCCCGCCGAGGTGGCCGAGCGCATCGACGCCGTGACCGTCGCCGCTATCCGCGCCCATGCCGAGCGGCTGATCGCCCATGCCCGTCCGGCGCTGGCGCTTTACGGGCCGGTCGAGGGCGCGCCCTCGCGCGAGGTGCTTGCCGAAAGGCTTGCCGCCTGATGTTCTCCCGCCGCCGTCCGCCGCGCCTGGAAACCGAGCGGATGGTGCTGCGCCTGCCGGCGCATGCGGATTTCGGGCCATGGGTGGCGCTGCGGGTCGAAAGCCGCGCCTTCCTGACCCCGTGGGAGCCGGTCTGGGCGCCCGATCACCTGTCGAAGCGCAGCTTCACCAACCGGGTCTATTGGGCGCAGCGCGCCAGCCGCAACGGCACGGCGCTGCCGTTGTTCCTGATCCGGCGCGACGGCACGCTGCTGGGGGCGATCACGCTGGACAATATCCGCCGCGGCCCGGCGCAATCGGCGACCATCGGCTATTGGATCGGCCAGCCCTTCGCCCGGCAGGGCTACATGCGCGAGGCCATCGGCGCGCTGGTGCAGCATGCGTTCAGCGAGATGGACCTGAGCCGCATCGAGGCCGCCTGCCTGCCCGAGAACACCCCTTCGCGCGGGGTGCTGGAACGCTCGGGCTTCAAGTATGAGGGCGTCGCGCAAAGCTATCTGCAGATCAACGGCCGCTGGCGCAATCATGTGCTTTATTCCAACCTGCGCCACGACCGGCGCGGCAAGACCGAGGTGCGCTGATGCTGAATCCCGCCGACGACGCCCTGGCCGCGCGCCTGCCCGCCGGTGTGCTGCGCGAGGTGACGCCCGCCTATCTGGAGGAGCCGCGCGGCCGCTGGCGGGGCCATGCCGGGCTGGTCGCCGCACCGCGCAATACCGATGAGGTCGCCTCTGTGGTCCGCGCCTGCGCCGAGGCCCGCGTCGCCATCGTGCCGCGCGGCGGCGGCACCGGGCTGGTCGCGGGCCAGGTGATGCCCGACGGTCCGGCGCCGCTGATCCTGTCGCTGGAGCGGATGACCGCGCTGCGCGGCGTCTGGCCCGAAGAGAACGTGCTGGTGGCCGAGGCCGGCATGACCCTGCAAGCCGTGCGCGACGCGGCCGAGGGCGCGGGCCGGCTGTTCCCGCTGTCGCTGGCGAGCCAGGGCACCGCGGCCATCGGCGGCTGCCTTGCGACCAATGCCGGCGGCGTCACCGCGCTGCGCTATGGCACGGCCCGCGCGCTGTGCCTGGGCATCGAGGCGGTGCTGCCCGACGGCTCGGTCGTCCACGACCTGAAGCGGCTGCGCAAGGACAATACCGGCTACGACCTGCGCGACCTGCTGATCGGGGCCGAGGGCACGCTGGGCGTCATCACCGCCGCCAGCCTCAAGCTGGTGGTGCCGCCGCCGAATATCGGCACCGCCATGCTGCAGGTGCCCTCGCCCGAGGCGGCGCTGACGCTTCTTGCGCTGGCCGAGGGGCGCATGGCCGGCGGCGTCACCGCCTTCGAGCTGATCGGCGGGCAGGGGCTGGCCTTTCTGGCCGAGGTGCTGCCCGAGATCCGCCAGCCCCTGCCCGGCGTGGAATGGTCGGTGCTGGTCGAGGTCGGCCTGCCCGAAGGGATGGCCCCCGAGGCGGCGCTGGAGGGGCTGCTCATGGATGCCATGGAGCGCGGCCTTGTCACCGATGGGGTGATCGCGCAATCGGGGGCGCAGGCGGCGGGCTTCTGGCACCTGCGCGAACATATCCCCGAGGCGAACCGCCGCATCGGCGCCGTCGCCAGCCATGACATCAGCCTGCCGCTGTCGGAAATCGCCGGCTTCATCCGCGATGCCGGCGCGGCGTTGTCGGGTGAGGGGGTGCGGATCAACTGCTTCGGCCATCTGGGCGACGGCAACCTGCATTACAACCTGTTCCCGGCGCCGGGACGCCATCGCGCGGATTATGACGACCGGCGCAAGGCGCTGTCGGAACGGGTGCATGGCATGGTGGTCGCGCGCGGCGGCTCGTTCTCGGCCGAGCATGGCGTGGGGCGGCTGAAGACCGGCGATCTGGCCCGCTGGGGCGATCCGGCGCGGCTGGCGGCGATGCGAGCGATCAAGGCGGCGCTCGATCCGCTGGGCATCATGAATCCGGGCGCGGTGCTTTCAGCAGCGGGCTGAGCCCCATCCGCAGGTGGTCCAGATAGGCCGTCAGCCGTGGCGGCAGGAAGGGTCGCGGCAGATACAGCGCCTGGATGTCCAGTTGCGGGCGGACGAAACCGGGCAGCAGTCGTTCCAGCCGGCCCTCGGCCACGTCGCGGGCGACGACGAAGCTGGGGATCAGCGCGACGCCCTCGCCCTCCAGCACCAACCGCCGCACGGCTTGGGCGCTGTTGACCGTGATGCGGCCGGGCAAGGGGACGCTGACCGCCTTGCCCTCGATCAGAAAGACGGCCCGGCCCGGATTCTGGGCATTGCTGTCGCGGATGTTCACATGGTCGCGCAGATCCTCGGGCCGGTCCGGGCGTGGATGCGCGGCCAGATAGGCGGGGCTGGCCACCACCCAGGTCTCGGTCTGGCCGATGCGGCGGGCGATCAGGCTGGAATCGGGAAGCTGGCCGATGCGCAGCGCCAGGTCGAAGCCCTCGGCCGCCAGGTCGACATAGCGGTCCGACAGGTTCAGGTCGATATCGATGCCCGGATGCGCACGGGCAAAATCGCGGGTCAGGGTGGTCGCGAACATCTCGCCAAAGGCGACGGGTGCGGTGATGCGCAGCCGGCCCGTCAGCGCACCCTCCTCGGCATGGGCCTGCGCATCCAGTTCCTCGACCGCCGCCAGCACGCGGCGGGCGGCGGTCAGGTAGCGCTCGCCCGCCGGGGTCAGCGACAGCGCGCGGGTGGTGCGGTTAAGCAGCGTGACGCCCTGCTGCCCCTCCAGCGCCGCGACATATTTGCTAACCAGCTTGTTCGAGATCCCCAGCCGCTCGCCCGCGCGGGTGAACGATCCTGCATCGACCACGGCGACAAAGGCGCGGATGCCGTCGATCCTGTCCATCTGCATCCCCAAAGTGGCGACAATGTTTCCACGAATATGGCAATTTTCGCGGCAATGGCCAAGGGCTATCTGATGCGCAACGAACAGTTGCAAGGAAACGCACCATGACCGACCTGAGCCAAAGTGCCCCGACCCTGGCACCGACCCCGACCCTGGCCGAGCGCAATGCCGACATCGCCGCCTTCATCCTGCGGGTCTCGACCGGCGCCTGGTTCCTCGTCCACGGGCTGATCAAGCTCGTGGTCTTCACTCCCGCGGGCACGGCGGGCTATTTCCAGTCCATCGGCCTGCCCGGTGTCCTGGGCTACCTGACCATCCTGGCCGAGGTCCTGGGCGGCCTGGCGCTGATCGCCGGGCTCTTTACCCGCCAGGTCGCGCTGGCGATGGTTGCCGTGCTGCTGGGCGCCGCCTGGTTCGGGCATGGCGGTTCGGGCTTCACCTTCAGCAATCCGGGCGGCGGCTGGGAATACCCCGTGCTCTGGGCCATCACCATGGTCGCGCTGGCGCTTCTGGGCGACGGGGCCTGGTCGCTGGGCAAGCGCCGCTGACAATCTGTCGGTAACGAGTGGGAAACGATGTTGCGCAAGCCGGCCTTCGGGCCGGCTTTTCCTTGCGCGCATGGCTGGGTTGATTTGTCAGTTCCCGGCTTTGCGCCTAATCATCCCGCCAAGATCAGCGAGGACGCCATGACCGAGAATTACCTTCACCGCATCCGCCACAAGGCTCTGCGCGAGCGCGTGGTCGGTGCCGATCAGGCCGCAAGCCTGATCCGCGACGGCATGGTGCTGGGCATGAGCGGCTTTACCCGCGCCGGCGAGGCCAAGGCCGTGCCCATGGCGCTGGCCGAGCGCGCCAAGGCCGCGCCGCTGAAGGTCACGCTGATGACCGGGGCGTCGCTGGGCAACGATCTGGACAAGACGCTGGCCGAGGCCAAGGTGCTGTCGCGCCGTATCCCCTTCATGTCCGATCCGGCGCTGCGCCGGGCGATCAACGCGGGCGAGGTGATGTATATCGACCAGCACCTGTCCGAGACGGTCGAGCAGTTGCGCACCTGCCAGTTGCCGCCGGTGGACATCGCCATCATCGAGGCGGTGGCGATCACCGAGACCGGGGGCATCGTCCCCACCACCTCGGTCGGCAATTCCGCCAGCTTCGCGCTTCTGGCCGAGAAGGTGATCGTCGAGATCAACCTGAGCCAGCCAGAGGCGCTGGAGGGGCTGCACGACATCTATATCCCGACCTATCGCCCGACCCGCACGCCGATCCCGGTGGTGACGCCGGAAAGCCGCGTCGGCTTTCCCTTCATCCCGGTGCCGCCCGAGCGCATCGCGGCCATCGTGATCTCGACCAAGCTCGACTCGTCCTCGACCATCCACGACCCGGATGCCGAGACCCGCGCCATCGCCGGCCACCTGACCGAATTCCTGAAGCACGAGGTCGCGCAGTCCCGCCTGCCCAGCCACCTGCACCCGTTGCAGGCCGGCATCGGCACCATTGCGAACGCGGTGCTGCACGGCTTTGTCGACAGCCCGTTCCACGACCTGACCATGTATAGCGAGGTCTTGCAGGATTCGACCTTCGACCTGATGGATGCGGGCAAGATGGTCTTTGCCTCGGGCTCCTCGATCACGCTTTCGGCGCCGAAATACCGCGACGTGATGGCGCGCTTTGCCGAGTTCAAGCCCAAGCTGGTGCTGCGCCCGCAAGAGATTTCCAACCACCCCGAGGTGGTGCGGCGGCTGGGGCTGATCTGCATCAACACGGCGCTGGAATTCGACCTTTACGGCAACGTGAACTCGACCCATGTCATGGGCACGCAGATGATGAACGGCATCGGCGGCTCGGGCGATTTCGCGCGCAACGCCTATCTGTCGGTCTTCGTCACCAAGTCCATGGCCAAGGACGGGCGGATTTCCTCGGCGGTGCCGATGGTCAGCCATGTCGATCATACCGAGCACGACGTGGACATCCTGGTCACCGAGCAGGGGCTGGCGGACCTGCGCGGCCTGTCCCCGCGCGAGCGGGCGCAGGTGGTCTTGCGAAACTGCGTGGCGCCGGAATGGCGCGACGCGCTGGAGGACTACCATGGCCGGGCGCTGGCACGGGGCGGGCATACGCCGCACCTGATCGAGGAGGCGCTGAGCTGGCACGACCGCCTGCGCCGCGGCGGCAGCATGAAGCCGGAATGAGAAAACGCCCCGCTTCGTCGGCGGGGCGTTTCCTGCGTGACCCGGGGGTGGGGGCTCTGCCCCCGTTGTCATGTGTCAAAACCTTTGATCTACGGTGTCAAAAGGTTTGAGCCGCAATTTGTGGGATCAGCTGACAATAGCCGATGACAGGCGATTGCCGGCGACCTGCTGCGATTGCTCTGCGCCGGAACGAGGCCGGCCTTCGCCCTCTCGCAGGCTGCTGGCCCTGACCGATCCCGCAGCCGTGAGGCAGTGGCGTTGGCGCAGTAGCCAATCGCGGTCACGGCAGCCATAGCCTGAAGCGGCGGCAACAGCAATCACGGCCTCTTTCTGGCGCGGAGCTCCGCATCGGCGCGCAGTCGCTCGCGGTTCTCGGCTTCGCGGCGTAGATAGGTGCGAACCGTGATATCCGAGATGCGCAGCTTGCGGGCGATCTGGGCGATGGACAGGCCCTGCGCATAGAAGTGTGCGGCAAGCCATGGCTTCGCCAGGGGAATGCGCCTTGGCAGCGTGGCGAGGTTCGCCAGCGCCTCGACGGCCTCGCGCCCGAACATCTGCACCAGTTCGTTGGTGTCGCGAGGGTTCTTGCCGATGTAAAGCTCGGCACCACCGAAGGCGAGGATGAAGCGAATCGCGCCCTCAAGCCCGAGAACCTGGACGAAAGGCGCGACCTGTGCCGTGGGCACTGGCGAGGGCGGGCGGCTGTTCGGGATCACGTTTCGCCCCGCTGCATCCGCCGCCACCAGCGATGGATCGCGCTAAGGCTGGTGCGGCGGTCGGGCGGGAAATGTGCCGCCACCTCGGCTTCGATCTCGGCAAAGGTCATGCGCGAAAGCCGCGCCTCGACGAAGGCTCGCAATTCCGGGTCCAGGGCGATCTTTCCGGGACGGCCTGGACGATGCGCCGCCACGTGCTGCAATAGGGCTTCATCAGGCGTTGAACTGGCGTTTTGCGTCATGTCCGTTCTCTTGCGGTGGATCTGCGCTCCGGCCGCCCAGAAGGGGCGCGACCGGAGCGCAGGGTTTCGGCGGCGCATCAGGCACACCGCCGAAGGCATGGGCCGCCCGTCACGGCCCGATCCGGTCAATCCAGAAGCGATCCGGGCTTGAGGCCCAGCTGCTCGCAGATCGCGATTTCCTCGGCCGAACGGATCGCCGCGCCGCCATCTGAGGCGAAGCCGGGCGGCATGGCCGAGGTCGTCGCGGGCTTGAACAGATGCGCATAAGGCGGAACCGCCTTTTCGATGAACAGATCGAAGCTCGGCGGGTCGGACATGCAAAGGGCCATCGCCCAATCGCGCATGGCGGGCGAGAGATAGCCCCGCGCGAAAGCGTCATCGACCCTCGCCTTGGCGTTCTGCTCGCGCAACACTGCTTGCGCCTCGTTGCGCTCGGTCAGAACCGCTTGCAAGGTCTCCGCCGGCACGAAGCGGGCCGGGTCCGGTTCACCCTCCGCATAGCGCGGTATCCGGTTTTCTTGCCCGAGGTCGCGCGCGATCACGGCCAGCTCGGCCAGCTGCGCGACGGCGCCTTTGGCGCCCGTCACCCGGCCGAGCATGTCGCGCAGGCGTTGCAGTAGGTCCAGAATGTCGGCTTCGCTGGCATCGGGCGCAAGCCCCAGCGCCTCGGGCAGGTCATTCCAACGCCGCAGAACGGTCCTGTAGGCAGGCCATTGCCAGCCCCGCTTGCGCGCTACGTCCCGGACGTCGCGCCAAGCCTGCTTGAACGGGAATTGCGGCCCGGCATCGCGGATCGTGGTCATGAAGAAGGACCATGCCTCGGCCGAAACCTTGTCTTGCGGTCGTCCGCCGCGCGAAAAGTCGGGCATCAGGGCCGGGGCGAAATTGATAGGGTCGACACCCTCAACAGTGCGAAGGATGCGCCGCAGGGTCATGCGGTCGGTGCCCTCCGGACCAAATTCTTGCCGCACCGCCTGCACCAGGCTGGCCGACAGTCCAAACGTGGCGCCCGCTCCGGCCTTCACGAGGAACCGGGCAATCTCGGCTTTGCGCAGGGCGATAGCTTGCATGGCGGGCGTGGCCTCGGCAAAACGCTCGTGGGCCGCATCGTCATAGTCGCCAGCCGGAAGGCCGGTCGCCTCAATCTCGCGCAGTTCGTAGGCCCGGCGAACATCTGCGGGAAGGTCGGTGACCTCAACCATCAGCCGGTTGCCATGATACTTGCGAGGTATGTTGCGCGCTTTCGCCCATTTATGGATACCCATGCGCGTCGCAGGCAGTGGGCCTACACCCACAAGATTCGAGAGCGGCACAATCATTCCCGAGGCCACTCCGCTGCTTCCAGTATGCGTTCGATCAGCTGTTGAGCCTTTGGACCCCGCCATTGCCCCAACAGCGCGGCCCGGGCGTTTTGCATTTTTACGCCCGATTCCTGACACCAAGCGTGCAGCGATGTGCCACGAGCAGCAAAAGCCACGCGGATTTTGAGATAGCGCGCGGGAAGATCGTCATGATAGGTGTTAGAAGCTGACAAAGCGCCCTCATCAGGTGCATGTTAGAACCTAATAAGGTGTAAATCACACTTGATAAGGTGTGCCAATGAGCGTTGATGCAAAGGCTACGGACGTAGCCGAACGACTGCGGGTGCTTCAGACGAAGCACAAGCTGACCATTCAAGAGATGGCGGAACGATGCGGCCTGCCGAAACGCTCTCTTGAAAACTATATGAATCTGAAGTCTCCCCAGCGACCTGGACTGGATGCGCTCATCGGCATTGCGGATGGCTTTGACGTGTCAATAGACTGGCTGGTCGGAAGGAGTGACCCGGCGGAGACAGGCGAGTTCGGGAGAGAAGACTATGCGATTTTTTGCCAGTCTACGGTAGTGCATCTACTCGTTAAGGTTCTCTCAGCCGTCAAGGCAGACCCCGAGCAAGCCATCGATCCGGAGCACGGCACGATCATGGGTTATGAAGTCCATGAGGTTGCGGCTGCCGCGATGTTTGACTTTATGCGGCAGGTTGAGTTGCAGAGCACTCATCCAGCTCGTCCCCGAGGCTATTTTAAGCGGAGCTTCGAATCTTGGTCTCGGATGGCTGTAGAGGAAGGGTTGCCCACTTCGGCCGACGATCTTGGACAGCGTAAACCGTAAACAAAAAGGTTTACGGTGTGCGCAAAACTGCGCACGGCACCCCAGCTAACCTATTGATTTTTCGTCGCCAGAATTTCCGCGCTTCCGCGAAAATGGCGACTTTCGTGCCGAAAGGCTCAAACCTTTTGACACTCGCCCATGTAACCCATTGATTTTACACACCCAGAAAATCACAGAGGCTCAAACCTTTTGACACCCGTCACGGGGGCGCTGCCCCCGGACCCCCGGGGTATTTGGAAAACGGAAAGGATCACCAGGCCGGGATGACGGCGCCCTGGTATTTTTCCTCGATGAACTGCTTCACCGCCGGGTCGTGATAGGCCTCGACCAGTTGCTTGGCCCAGGCCGCGTCCTCGTCGCCATTGCGCACCACGATGATGTTGGCATAGGGGCTGTCGGGTTTTTCCATGGCGATGGCGTCCTCGTTCGGGTTGAGGCCGGCATCCAGCGCATAGTTGGTGTTGATGATGGCGATGTCGGCATCGGCCAGCGCGCGGGGCAGTTGCGCGGCGTCGAGTTCCAGGAACCTGAAGTTCTTGGGGTTCCCGGTCACGTCGAGCGGCGAAGGGGTGAGGCCGGTGTTCTCGGCCAGCGTGATCGCGCCCTTGTCCTGCAGGAGCAGCAGCGCGCGGCCGCCATTGGTCGGGTCGTTCGGGATCGCGACCTTGGCACCATCGGGCAGTTCGTCCAGCGATTTCAGCTTGTCCGAATAGACGCCCATCGGCGTGGTGATGGTCCTGGCGATGGCGACCAGGTCGAAGCCGCGGTCCTTGATCTGGTTGTCCAGATAGGGCTGGTGCTGGAAGCTGTTGGCTTGCAGGTCGCCATCGGCCAGCGCCTGGTTCGGCACCACGTAATCGGTGAACTCGACGATGTCGATGGTCAGGCCCTTGTCCTTGGCGACCTTGGCGACCTCTTCCATGATCTCGCCATGTTCCCCCGGCGAGACGCCGACCTTGATTTCCTCGGCCGAGACCATGGTGGCGGCCATGGTGGCAGAGATGGCGAGTGCCGAGGTCAGGGCGGCAAGGCTGAATGTGCGCATGATTGGTCCTTTCTGCTTATCGGCCCCGGTTGCGGGGCGCGCGCTTGTCGAAACGGGCGGCGATCCATTCGCCGGCCGACTGCACCAGTTGCACCAGCACGATCAGGATCACGACCACGGCCAGCATCACCTCGGGCATGAAGCGCTGGTAGCCGTAGCGGATGCCGAGATCGCCCAGCCCCTCGCCGCCGACCGCGCCGACCATGGCGGAATAGCCGATCAGGCTGACCACGGCGAGCGTCAGGCCCAGGATGATGCCGGGCATCGCCTCGGGGATCAGCACCTTGCGGACGATCTGGCCGGGGGTGGCGCCCATGGCGCGGGCGGCCTCGATCAGGCCGGCATCGACTTCGCGGATGGCGGTCTCGATGAGGCGGGCGATGAAGGGCGCCGCGGCGATGGTCAGCGGCACGATGGCGGCGGTGGTGCCGATCGAGGTACCGGCGATCAGCCGCGTGAACGGGATGATCGCCACCACCAGGATGATGAAGGGCGTCGAGCGCGCCGCATTCACCACCAGGCCGAGGGTGGTGTTCAGCCAGGGCGCCGAGAGCAGTTCGCCCCGGCGCGAGGTGGCCAGGAATACGCCCAGCGGCCCGCCGATCAGCGTGCCGATCAGGGTGGACATGGCGACCATGTAGAGCGTTTGCAGCGTCGCCTGCCACAGGATCGGGATCAGGTTAGCCGACATAGCCAAGCACCTCGGTCAGAAGCCCGTGTTCTTCCAGGAAGCGGCGCGATTCCTCCAGCCGCGCGGCAGGCAGGGCGACGATCAGGCTGCCGAAGGGCTTGGTCCCGATCTCTTCGATGGCGCCGGCCAGGATGTTGATGCTGATGCCGCGCTCGGCCGTCAGCCGCGCCAGCATCGGGTCGGTGGCATGGCTGCCGATGAAGGTGATCTGTGTGACCGCCTGTGCCTCGGGACCCTGCGGCGTGTCCTGCATCTGGCCGGCGACGAATTGCGGCACGGCGACGCCGGTGACGCCGGTCAGGAACGAGCGCGTGGTGGGATGGGCGGGTTTCGAGAATACTTCGTAGGTTTCGCCGGTCTCGACGATGCGGCCGCCCTCGATCACCGCCACATGGCTGCAGATGTCGCGCACCACCGCCATTTCATGGGTGATGAGCAGGATGGTCAGGCCCAGTTCGCGGTTGATGCGCTGCAAGAGTTCCAGCACCTGCCGCGTGGTGTCGGGGTCGAGCGCCGAGGTCGCCTCGTCCGACAAGAGCACGCGCGGCCCGGTGGCAAGCGCGCGGGCGATGCCGACGCGTTGTTTCTGGCCGCCGGAAAGCTCGGCCGGATAGCGGCCGGCTTGCGCGGTCAGGCCGACGCGCTCGATCAGTTCCGCGATGCGGGGGGCGATCCTGGCGCGGTCCTCGCCGGCGATCTCCAGCGGCAGGGCGATGTTCTCGGCAACGGTGCGGCTGGCCAGCAGGTTGAAATGCTGGAAGATCATGCCGACCTCGCGCCGGATGCGGCGCAGGCTGGCATCCGAGGCGGCGCCCACGTCACGCTCGTTCACGATCACCTTGCCGGCGCTGGGACGTTCCAGCCCGTTCACCATGCGCAGAAGCGTCGACTTGCCGGCGCCGGAACGGCCGATGATGCCGGTGATCGCGCCCTGCGGCACGTCCAGCCAGATGTCGTGCAGCGCCACGACATCGCTGTCGCCCTTTTGCGGATAGCGGCGCGTCACGCCCTGAAATGAGATTGCCGGCCCTGTCATCGCCCTTGCCTTGAATGTCAGGCGAGACCTATGCCCGCCGGGCCGGGCTTTGCAAGGGGCTGGCACCCCGCAAAAGGGCAATGCCATTCCAAACCGGGCCGGCCGGATGGAATGGCGTTCTTTTCGGGGGCGTTACGCTGCGGAAAGCGCGGCGATGATCGGGCCGAAATCCTCGGCCTTGAGGCTGGCGCCGCCGACCAGCGCGCCGTTCACATGCGGGATGGCAAAGATCTCGGCCGCGTTGCCCGGCTTGACCGAACCGCCGTAGAGCAGGGCGAAGTCGGCGCCGTCGCCCAGACGGGCCGACAGGCGCTCGCGCATCAGGGCATGCACCTCGGCGATCTGGTCGGAGGTGGGCGTGCGGCCGGTGCCGATGGCCCAGACCGGCTCATAGGCGATCACCGTGTTCGCGGCCGTCGCGCCATCCGGGACCGAGCCGGCAAGCTGGGCCGAGATTACGTCGAGCGTCTGGCCGGCGTCCCGCTGCACCTCGGTCTCGCCGACGCAGATCACCGCGACAAGCCCCGCCTCATGCGCGGCGGTGGCCTTGGCGCGCACCTGCTCGTCGGTCTCGGCATGGTCGGTGCGACGCTCGGAATGGCCGAGGATGACGTGGCTCGAGCCCGCATCGCGAAGCTGGGCGGCGGCGATGTCGCCGGTATGGGCGCCCGAGGTCTTGGCGTGGCAATCCTGGCCGCCGACAGCGATCCTGCCCTGGCTGCGGGCGGCCATGGGGTGGATCAGCGTGGCGGGCGGGCAGATCAGCACCTCGCAGCCGGGTGCCGGGTGATCGGCCAGCAGCCGGTCGATCTCGGCCAGTGCGGCCAGGGTTCCGTTCATCTTCCAGTTGCCGGCGGCGAGCTTGCGCGGGGCCATCTGCCTCTCCCTCTGTCTTGGTCTGACAGGGATTAGGCCGGGGGG
This sequence comes from Paracoccus sp. SSJ, assembly GCF_030234105.1. Classification (NCBI taxonomy): domain Bacteria; kingdom Pseudomonadati; phylum Pseudomonadota; class Alphaproteobacteria; order Rhodobacterales; family Paracoccaceae; genus Paracoccus; species Paracoccus sp. SSJ. The sequence continues at coordinate 99,277 of NZ_JASSPE010000013.1, forward strand.
TCCCCGCGATCAAGACGGCTGGCGCGATGTGGGCGCTAACTTGCGGCAAAAAGGCTCAGGCTTTCGCGCGCGAGCCTTCCAGCGGGGCGAAGTTGACCGATTCGCCGCAGCCGCAGCTGTCGGTGACATTCGGGTTGCGGAACTTGAAGCCGGATTCCAAGAGGCCGGATTCATAGTCGATCTCGGTCCCGAACAGGAACATCTGCGCGGTAGGGGCGATCAGCACCCGCGCCTCGCCCTGTTCGACCACCTCGTCGCCCGGGGCGGGGGTTTCGGCTAGTTCCATGGTGTATTCCATGCCGGCGCAGCCGCCCTTCTTCAGGCCGATGCGCAGCCCGCTGGCGGATTTCTGGGCCATGAGCCTGGCGATCTGCCGCTCGGCCGCCTGGGTGATGGTCACGGGGGATTTGCCGGGGATCGAAAACATCTCGGGCCTTTTTATGTTCGCTGTCTCTCATTTAGGGGCATCGAAGCTGCCGCTCAAGGGCCAGGGGCGCTTGACTCGGGTGCCGATGCGGCTATAAGCGCCGCTTCATTGGTGTTGGTGGACCCCGCAAGGGGAACCCTGTCAGGCATCTTGCCAGAGGACAACGCCCTTCGACAACGTAAAAGAAGGAGATCAGCGATGACCAAACGCACCGCTGCCAAGTACAAGATCGACCGCCGCATGGGCGAAAACATCTGGGGCCGCGCCAAGTCGCCGCTCAACCGCCGCGAATACGGCCCCGGCCAGCACGGCCAGCGTCGCAAGGGCAAGCTGTCGGATTTCGGCACCCAGCTGCGCGCCAAGCAGAAGCTGAAAGGCTATTACGGCGACCTGACCGAGAAGCAGTTCCGTCGCATCTATGCCGAGGCCGAGCGCGTCAAGGGCGACACCGGCGAGAACCTGATCGGCCTCCTGGAGCGCCGCCTGGACGCCGTGATCTATCGCGCCAAGTTCGTGCCGACCATCTTCGCCGCCCGCCAGTTCGTGAACCACGGCCATGTCGAGGTGAACGGCAAGCGCGTGAACATCGCCTCGTATCGCGTCAAGGAAGGCGACGTGGTCTCGATCCGCGAGCGGTCGCGCCAGTTGGCCATCGTGCTGGAATCGGTGGGCCTGGCCGAGCGTGACGTGCCGGACTACCTGGAAGTGGACCACAACAAGATGACCGCGACCTTCGTGCGCACTCCGGCCCTGGGCGACGTGCCCTATGCCGTGCAGATGGAGCCGAACCTGGTCGTCGAATTCTACGCGAAGAACTGATCCTTTCGGGATCGCAGGTTTCAGGGCCGTCCCTTCGGGGGCGGCCTTTTCGCTTGTGGGGCCGTTGCGGTGAGTATTTGGGGAACGAAGAAGCCGGGTGCCGTTCACAATCCGGCAAGCGCGGGGCGAGCGGCTTGCATGGCGGCGGCATATTCGGGAAAACCGGCCCGCAGGAAGCACATGGGGAAGGCGATGCGGGCGCTGGTTGCCGCTTTGATCGGGATGATGGGATTTTCGCTGCCCGTGGCGGCGCAGGAGAAGCCGGCGAAGGACGAGCGGCTCTGGACTTGCGAGACCTCGATCGCGGGTGAGAAGACCGAGATCAACTATGTCCGCGATGCCGAGTTTCGCCAGAATGTCGGGAGGATGGAAAAGAACTTCTCTGGCTGGGGGCGGATCACCTGTCCGGGCTATGTCACCCTGCGCGAAATCCTGCGGCGCAACGAGATGGGCGACGACGGCAGCTATTGCCTGCTCTGGGACAAGCAGAACGACACCTATATCGGCGCGCAGAAGGGCGCGCGCAAAGGTAATGCGCTGTGCCGCAAGACCCTGTGCGAGCGGGTGAACTCGGCGCGGCAGGCGACCTTCCGCAACGCCAATGCGCTGGCGCTGGCCGGCTATGACGCGGTGACGCAGCGGCCCGGCGCCACGATCCTGGCCGCGACCTCGGGGCAGATGGTGGGCACGCTGGAGGCGGCAGGGGCGGCGGCCATGGGCGTGGCGGCCTCGCCGGTGGCGGTCGGCTCGCTGGTGATCGGCTCGGCCGCCGTGGGCGGAACCATGTGGTATTGCGCCGAGGAATAGTGCCGCGCAGCCATGCTTGCTGCCCCATGGCGCTTCTTCGTTCCTCAAATACTCACCGCAACGGTCCCACAAGCGAAAAGGCCGCCCCCGAAGGGACGGCCTGCTAAACTCGCCCTGTGATGCGGATCAGGCCCTGGCCAGGTTGCGCAGCACGTAATGCAGCACGCCGCCGTTCTCGAGATATTCGATCTCGACCTCGGTATCGACGCGGGCCTTGAGCTGGATCACCTTCTCGCTGCCATCGGCATAGCGGATGGTGCAGGGCACCAGCGACAGCGGCTTGAACTCGCCCGCCAGCCCGTCGATCGAGATCACCTCGTCGCCCTTGAGGTTCAGCGTCTTGCGGTTCTCGCCGCCGGTGAATTCGAAGGGGATCACGCCCATGCCGACCAGGTTCGAGCGGTGGATACGCTCGAAGCTTTCGGCGATGACCGCCTTGACGCCCAGCAGGTTGGTGCCCTTGGCTGCCCAGTCGCGCGACGAGCCGGCGCCGTATTCAACGCCGCCGAAGATGACCAGCGGCGTGCCCTGAGCCTGATAGGCCATCGAGGCGTCGAAGATCGAGGTCTGCTGCCCGTCCGGACCCAGGGTATAGCCGCCCTCAACCCCCTCCAGCATCTCGTTCTTGATGCGGATGTTGGCGAAGGTGCCGCGCATCATCACTTCGTGGTTGCCGCGGCGCGAGCCGTAGCTGTTGAAGTCCTTGGGCGCGACCTGGCGCTCGGTCAGGTATTTGCCGGCCGGGGTGGTCGGCTTGAACGAACCGGCGGGCGAGATGTGGTCGGTGGTGATCATGTCGCCCAGGATCGCCAGGATGCGGGCGCCGTCGATGTTGTCGATCCGGCCCGGTTCCTTGGACATGCCGCGGAAATAGGGCGGGTTCTGGATATAGGTCGAGGTCGGAGGCCAGTCATAGGTCTCGCTGTCGGTGACCTCGACCGCCTGCCAGCGTTCGTCGCCCTTGAACACGTCGGCGTATTTCTTCTGGAACGCCTCGCGGGTGACGGTGGCCTCGACCAGTTCGGCGACCTCCTGCGAGGTTGGCCAGATGTCCTTGAGGTAGACGTCCTTGCCTTTGGGCGTCTGGCCGATCGGGTCCCGGGTCAGGTTGATGTTCACGTCGCCCGCGATGGCATAGGCCACGACCAGCGGCGGCGAGGCCAGGTAGTTCGCCCGCACGTCGGGCGAGATGCGGCCCTCGAAGTTGCGGTTGCCCGACAGCACGGCGGTGGCGACCAGGTCGTTGTCGTTGATCGCCTTGGAGATTGCCGCATCGCCCAGGGGGCCCGAGTTGCCGATGCAGGTCGTGCAGCCATAGCCGACCAGGTTGAAGCCGATGGCGTCCAGATCCTCCTGCAGACCTGCGGCCTCCAGGTATTCGCCCACGACCTGCGAGCCGGGCGCCAGCGAGGTCTTGACCCAGGGCTTGCGGGTCAGGCCGAGCGCGCGCGCCTTGCGGGCCACCAGGCCGGCGCCGATCATCACATAGGGGTTCGAGGTGTTGGTGCAGGAGGTGATCGCCGCGATCACCACCGAACCGTCGCGGATGGCATAGTCCTTGCCCTCGACCGCCACGGTCTTGCGCACGTCGGTGCCCGAGGTGGCGACCACGCCGCCGCCTTCCTCGACCATCTCCTCGGCCGCGGCCGACATGTCCACGCCGCGATATTCGGCCACGGTCTTGTAGAAGGCGCGGGCGGCCAGGTTCAGCGGCGTATAGTCCTGCGGACGTTTGGGACCCGAGATCGCCGGGACGATGTCGCTCATGTCCAGGTGCAGCGTGTCGGTATAGACCGGCGCGTAATCCGCGCCACGCCAGAAGCCGTTCTGCTTGGCATAGGCCTCGACCAGCGCGATGCGGTCCTCGTCGCGGCCGGTATTGCGCAGATAGCGCAGCGTCTCGTTGTCGATGGGGAAGAAGCCGCAGGTCGCGCCGTATTCGGGCGCCATGTTGGCGATGGTGGCGCGGTCCGCCAGCGGCAGGTGGTCGAGCCCGTCGCCGTAGAATTCGACGAACTTGCCGACGACGCCCTTCTTGCGCAGCATGGCCACGACCTTCAGCACCAGGTCGGTCGCCGTGGTGCCCTCCATCATCCTGCCGGTCAGCTTGAAGCCGACGACCTCGGGGATCAGCATCGAGACCGGCTGGCCCAGCATCGCCGCCTCGGCCTCGATCCCGCCGACGCCCCAGCCCAGAACGGCCAGGCCGTTGACCATGGTGGTGTGGCTGTCGGTGCCGACCAGCGTGTCGGGATAGGCGACGGTCTCGCCCTTCTGGTCGGTATCGGTCCAGACGGTCTGGGCCAGGTATTCCAGGTTAACCTGGTGGCAGATGCCGGTGCCGGGCGGCACCACGCGGAAGTTGTTGAACGCGTTCTGCCCCCATTTCAGGAAGGTGTAGCGCTCCATGTTGCGTTCATATTCCAGCTCGACATTGCGCTGGAAGGCGCGGGGATTGCCGAAATCGTCGATCATCACCGAATGGTCGATGACCAGGTCGACCGGGTTCAGCGGGTTGATCTTTTGCGCATCGCCGCCAAGCGCCTTGATGCCGTCGCGCATCGCGGCGAGGTCGACCACGGCAGGAACGCCGGTGAAGTCCTGCATCAGCACGCGGGCCGGGCGATAGGCGATCTCGCGCGGGTTCTGGCCGCCTTGCCGCGCCCATTCGGCGAAAGCCTTGATGTCGTCCACGCTGACCGTGCGGCCGCCGTCCTCGAAGCGCAGCAGGTTCTCCAGCACGACCTTGAGCGAGGCCGGCAGCTTCGAGAAATCGCCCAGGCCGGCCTGGGTCGCGGCATCGATGGAATAATAGGCATAGCTCTGCGAGCCCACCTGAAGCTGGCGGCGCGTCTTTGCGGTATCTGTTCCGGTTTCGATGGGCATGGACTCGGCTCCCTATCCTTGAAGAGGTGGCTGAATGGCGGTGCTGCCTTGTCATTTGCCCCTTTTCGGCATGGGGATCAAGGGGCGGGGCAAGATTTGTATACAATGGTATGCCAAATTTTTGCCGCGGTTGCAAGGGTTGCAAGATGTGGGTTTTGCATCACGGTCACGCGGCGGGAACGGCGCACTAACAAAGCATTGATTTGTCGTTCCCCTGCCGGGCGGTTTACCTGTTGCGGATCGGAAGAGCCGGGAAAACGGACAATATGGCTGCAAGGCGCATCAAGACGACGGCCCGGGGGCAAGAGCGGAAGGCGGCGATCCTGCCGGGGCTGGCCTGCGCCCTGTGGGTGCTGCTGGGCGGATTTGCCGCGCCGGCATGGGCGCAGGACGCCACGCCCGGCCCGGCCCCGGAAGCGGCTCCCGCGACAGCGCCGGCGGCTGCCCCGATGGGATCGCAGCCCCGCGAGGGTGGCGAGGCGACCGACGCCGCGCCGGCCTTTCCTGCCGAAGAGGACGAGGATGACGGCGTCATCGGCCTGATCGAGGCGCCCGAGGGTGCGCCGGGCGTCCCGGCCGAGGGGATGCCGCCGGCCATGGACCCCGATGCGCTGGCGGCCTCGGGCATGGTTTCCTTTGCCGAGGTGCAGCCGCGCGCCCGCATGATGGGTCCGGTGGGCCACCCGCCCGTGGTGGTCGAGCTTTTCACCTCGCAAGGCTGCTCGTCCTGCCCGCCGGCCGACGAGCTGCTGGCCGATCTGGCCGATCGCGAGGACGTGCTGGCCTTGTCTTGGCATGTGGATTACTGGGATTACCTGGGCTGGGCCGATGAATTCGCCCGCCCCGAGTTCACTCGCCGCCAACAGACCTATGCGCACCAGACGGGCGAGCGGGCCATCTATACGCCGCAGATCATCGTCGGCGGCACCGATACGCTGATCGCGCTGCGCCCGGCCGAGTTGATGGGCCTGCTTCAGACCCAGATGGCCCGGCCGGCGCCGGTCATGGTCTCGTCCAGCCAGGGCAAGGACGGCTATCGCATCGAGCTGACGCCGCGCGGCGCCATCTCGGGCCGGGTGGCGATCATCCTGGTGCGCTATGCGCCGCAACGGCACGTGGCGATCAAGGCGGGCGAGAACCGCGGCATGGCGCTGGAATACCGCAACGTGGTGCTGGCGGTCGAGCGCATCGCCGAATGGGACGGTCGCACCCCCCTGCGCATGACCGTCAGGCGCGACAGCCAGAACAGCGCCGATTTCCCCGACGATACCCGCCATGCCATCCTGGCGCAGGAACTGGGCCGCGGCGACCCGCATTCGGCCAGCGGTCCGATCCTGGCCGCGATCCGGCTGGACTGACGCGGCCGGACCGATGCGGCCGGACCCAAGGCCCGCCGCTTGCGCCGCCGCCCCGGCCGGGGCAGAACCCCGGCATCGTTGCACAGAGGAGCCCGCCTTGACCGAATCGCGCAAGATCAACCCCTGGCTCAAGGCCGCGCTGGAATTCGGCCCGCTGATCCTGTTCTTTCTGGTCTTCATGCGCTTTCGCGACCAGACCGTCAGCCTGGCGGGCCGCGACTATTCCGGCTTCATCCTGGCGACGCTGGCCTTCGTGCCGGTCCTGGCGCTTAGCACGCTGGCGCTGTGGCGGCTGACGGGCAGGCTTTCGCCCATGCAGGTCGCCACGCTGGTGCTGGTGGTGGTCTTCGGCGGGTTGTCGGTCTGGCTGAACGACCCGAAATTCTTCAAGATGAAGCCGACGATCATCTACCTGATCTTCGCCGCGCTTCTGGGCACCAGCCTGGCCCTGCGCCGCAACTGGCTGGAACTGGTCATGTCCGAGGCGCTGCCGATGAATGCCGAGGGCTGGCGTATCCTGACCCTGCGCATGGCATTGCTGTTCCTGGGCCTTGCCGCGGCGAACGAGGCGGTCTGGCGGCTGATGTCCGAAACCGCCTGGGTGAATTTCAAGACCTTCGGCCTGCCGGCGATCATGGTGGCGTTCTTCATCGCCAATTCGCGGCTTTTCGAGCGTCACGCCCAGCCCCGCGACGGCGAATAGCGCCCGCTGCACCCTTGCATGGCTGGCCGGGCGGGGGTAACCGGAATCCCTGACCATCAGGAGCGAGCCATGTCTCAGGAGCCGAAGTCCCAGGAGTCGAACCAGCCTCTGCATCCGCGCACGCGTGCCGTCCATCACGGCATTCGCCGCAGCCAGTATGGCGAGATGGCCGAGGCCCTGTTCATGACCCAGGGCTTTTCCTATGACAGCGCCGAACAGGCCGAGGCCCGTTTTCTCAAGACCGGCCCGGACGAGTTCATCTATGCCCGCTACGGCAACCCGACCTCGCGCATGTTCGAGGACCGCATCGCCGATCTGGAGGGGACCGAGGACGCCTTTGCCACCGCCAGCGGCATGGCGGCGGTCAACGGCGCGCTGATGTGCCTTGTCAAGCCGGGCGATCACATCGTCTCGTCGCGGGCGCTGTTCGGCTCCTGCCTCTACGTGCTTGACGTGCTGGCCCGCTTCGGGGTCGAGGTCACTTACGTCGACGGCACCGACCTTGGACAATGGCGCGCGGCGATCCGGCCGGATACCAGGGCCGTGTTCTTCGAGTCGGTGTCGAACCCGACGCTGGAGGTGGTGGACATCGCCGGCGTGGCGGAGCTGGCCCACGCGGTCGGGGCGCTGGTCGTGGTGGACAACGTCTTTGCCACCCCGGTCTATTCCCGCGCGGTCGAACAGGGCGCCGACGTGGTGGTCTATTCCGCGACCAAGCATATCGACGGTTCGGGCCGCTGCCTGGGCGGGGTGATCTGCGGTACGCGCCAGTTCGTGCGCGAGGTGGCCGAGCCCTATCTGAAACATACCGGCGGCGCGATCAGCCCCTTCAACGCCTGGATGATGCTGGGCGGGCTTGCGACGATGGAGCTGCGCGTGCGCGCCCAGACCGACAGCGCCCTGCAACTGGCGACCGCGCTGAAGGACGAGCCCAGGCTTGCCCGCGTCATCTATCCCGGCCTGCCCGACCATCCGCAGCACGACCTGGTGCAGCGCCAGATGGGCGCGGGCGGCACCATGGTCGCCATCGACCTGGGCAGCAAGGAGGCGGCCTTCGCGGCGATGAACCGCATGCGCATCTTCCAGATCTCGAACAACCTGGGCGATGCGAAATCCATCGTCACCCATCCCTCGACCACGACGCATCAGCGCCTGTCCGAAGAGGTTCGGCTGGACCTCGGCATCACGCCGGGTCTCTTGCGCCTGTCCATCGGGCTCGAGGATGCCGGCGACCTGATCGCGGACATCCGCCAGTCGCTGGCCTGACATGCCGGTGCCCGGAACCTGCCGGGCGCCCCTTTCCTTTCCGGCTCCGAGCCCCCAAATAGTTGCCGACCTGCCAGGGAGACGACCATGACCGAGGCCCGCCCCGTCGCCACCGAACGCGCCTATCCGGCGCTGAGCCGCGAATATCCGGCCGATTTCCGCGTGGACGACAGCTACAAGGCCAGCCTGCCCGACCTTCAGAACGGGCCGGCCAGCCTGATCGTCGGTGCGCGGGCCCCGATCCAGCATGTCGGCATCTCGAATTTCCGCCTGCCGATCCGCTACCAGACGCAGGAGGGCGGCGAGATCGCGCTGGAGACTAGCGTCACCGGCACGGTCAGCCTGGAGGCCGACCGCAAGGGCATCAACATGAGCCGCATCATGCGCTCGTTCTATGCTCATGCGGAAAAGCAGTTCTCGATGGGCGTGCTGGAGGCGGCGCTGGAGGACTACAAATCCGACCTGGGCAGCTTTGACGCCCGCATCATGATGCGGCTCAGCTATCCGATGCGGGTCGAATCGCTGCGCTCGGGCCTGTCCGGCTGGCAATATTACGACATCGCGCTGGAGCTTTCCGAGCGGGCCGGCCAGCGGCTGCGGATCATGCATTTCGATTACGTGTACTCCTCGACCTGCCCCTGTTCGCTGGAACTGGCCGAGCACGCCCGGCAGATGCGCGGGCAACTGGCCACGCCGCATTCGCAGCGCAGCATCGCGCGGATCTCGGTGGTGATGCAGGGCGATACGCTGTGGTTCGAGGACATGGTGACGCTGTGCCGCCGGGCGGTGGCGACCGAAACCCAGGTCATGGTCAAGCGCGAGGACGAGCAGGCCTTTGCCGAGCTGAACGCCGCCAATCCGATCTTCGTCGAGGATGCGGTGCGCGCCTTCGCCGCCGAACTGATGGCCGAGCCGCGCATCGGCGATTTCCGCGTCGTCGCCAGCCATCAGGAATCGCTGCATTCGCATGATGCGGTTTCGGTGCTGACCCAGGGCGAGACCTTCGCCCATGCCAGCCTTGATCCCGCGATCTTCGCCGGCCTCAGGGCGTAATGCTGTGGTTGTCCAGCGGAATTGCCTGTCTCCTGGCGGCCCGGCTGGCGGCAATCTGGCTTTGTTTGGGCCATCGCTATCCTGAATGGCGCTTGCGGCGGCTGGCCGAGGGGCGGGCTTCCGGTCCCCTCGCGTTCGGGATGCTCCATGCCAATCCGCTGTTCGACGGTCAGGGGTTTCTGGACTGGCACCACCCGCGCAACCGCCGCGAACGCGTCCGGCTTTACGCGGTGGGTGCGGTTTTTCTCGCCCTGGCCCTTCTGGTTTTCCGGGGCCTCGCGGCGGCGATAGGCGGCCTGTGAACGAAATGAGAACGACAGGCTTCCCCGAGGGCGGATGCAGGGCTATGGTGCGGGCATGAGCAATTTCGACGACTCGGACGCCTTCGAGGCCGCAGCCGCCCCGGTGCCGCTTTCCCAGCGTGCCATGGGCGCACGGCCGACGCCCTATCTGGACGGGCTGAACCCGGCGCAGCGCGCAGCGGTCGAGGCGCTGGACGGGCCGGTCCTGCTGCTGGCCGGTGCCGGCACCGGCAAGACCCGCGCCCTGACCACGCGCATCGCGCACCTGCTGAACCTGGGCCTCGCCCGGCCCGGGCAGATCCTGGCCGTGACCTTTACCAACAAGGCCGCGCGCGAGATGAAGGACCGCATCGGCCGGCTCTTGGGCGAGATGGTCGAGGGCATGCCCTGGCTTGGCACCTTCCACTCGATCAGCGTCAAGATCCTGCGCCGCCATGCCGAACTGATCGGCGATGGCGAGCTGCACCTGAAGCCCAGCTTCACCATCCTGGACACCGACGACCAGATCCGGCTGCTCAAGCAGCTGATCCAGGCCGAGAATATCGACGAAAAGCGTTGGCCGGCGCGGCAACTCGCGCATCTGATCGACGGCTGGAAGAACCGCTGCCTTTCCCCGGCCAAGCTGCCCAAGGGCGAGGAACGCGCTTTCGACGGTTGGGGCGGGCGGCTTTACGCCGCCTATCAGCGCCGGCTGCTGGAACTGAACGCGGTCGATTTCGGCGACCTGCTGATGCATTGCGTCAACCTGTTCCAGGCGCATCCCGACGTGCTGCGGACTTGGCAGGACCGTTTCCGCTATATCCTGGTGGACGAGTATCAGGACACCAACGTCGCGCAATACATGTGGCTGCGGCTGTTGGCGCAGGCGCATCGCAACATCTGCTGCGTGGGCGACGACGACCAGTCGATCTATGGCTGGCGCGGCGCCGAGGTCGGCAACATCCTGCGGTTTGAAAGCGATTTCCCCGGCGCGCAGGTGATCCGGTTGGAGCAGAACTATCGCTCGACCCCGCATATCCTTGCCGCCGCCTCGGGGCTGATCGCGGCGAACAAGGGGCGGCTGGGCAAGACGCTGTGGACCGAGGCTGAGGAGGGCGAACGCGTGCGCCTGATCGGCCATTGGGACAGCGAAGCCGAGGCGCGCTGGATCGGCGAGGAGATCGAGGCGTTCCAGGGCGGTCATCGCCACTCCATCGGCCGGCGCAGTCTGAACGACATTGCCATCCTCGTGCGCGCCAGCCACCAGATGCGGGCCTTCGAGGACCGCTTCATGACCATCGGCCTGCCTTACCGGGTGATCGGCGGCCCGCGCTTCTACGAGCGGCAGGAAATCCGCGACGCCATGGCCTATTTCCGGCTGGCGGTCAGCCCCACCGACGACCTGGCCTTCGAGCGTATCGTGAACGTGCCCAAGCGCGGCCTGGGCGACAAGGCGGTGCAGAAGATCCAGGTCGAGGCGCGGGAACGCGGGCTGTCGCTTCTGGAGGGCGCGGCCTCGGCCGTGGCCAGCGGCGCGCTTGGCGGCAAGGGGGCGGGGGCGCTGCGGCAGTTCACCGAGGCCATGGGCCGCTGGCATGCCGATGCGCTGGACAGTCGCATGAACCATGTCGAGCTGGCCGAGCGGATACTGGACGAATCCGGCTATACCGCCATGTGGCAGAACGACAAGTCGCCCGACGCGCCGGGGCGGCTCGACAACTTGAAAGAATTGATAAAGGCGCTGGAAGAATTTGAAAACCTTCAAGGTTTCCTCGAACATGTCGCGCTGGTCATGGACAATGACAAGGGCGAGCAGTCCGAGGAGGTCTCGATCATGACGCTGCATGCCGCCAAGGGGCTGGAATATCCCATCGTCTTCCTGCCGGGCTGGGAGGACGGGCTGTTCCCCAGCCAGCGCAGCATGGACGAAAGCGGCATGAAAGGGTTGGAGGAAGAGCGGCGCCTGGCCTATGTCGGCATCACGCGCGGCGAGGAACTGGTGACGATCAGCTTTGCCGGCAATCGCCGCATGTATGGGCAATGGCAATCGTCGCTGCCTTCGCGCTTCATCGACGAACTGCCCGAGGATCATGTCGAGGTGCTGACCCCACCGGGCCTTTACGGCGGCGGCTATGGCGCGGCGGCCCAGCCCTTTGCGCAATCGGTGATGCACGAACGCGCGGCGCGGGCGGATGTCTATAACTCGCCGGGCTGGAAACGCATGCAGGAACGGTCCGCCCAGCGTGCGCAGCCCATCCACCGCACGCCGGTCGTCATCGATGCCGAGCCGGCGGCGCGGTTTTCGGTCGGCGACCGGGTGTTCCACCAGAAATTCGGCAACGGCACTGTCATGGGCATCGCCGAGGATACGCTGACCGTCGAATTCCCGACCGGCTTCAAGACCATCAAGGCGGGCTATGTGCAGCCCGCCTCGCAGGCCGGTGGGGCCGGCTCGCTGGACGACGTGCCGTTCTAGAGCGCGGCGCGCACCACTTCGGCCAGGGTCGCGGTCGGACGGCCGATCAGGCGCGACAGCGTGCGGCTGTCGTCGAACAGCGCGCCTTGCGCGGCACCGGCATCCCAGCTTGCGATCGCCCCGGCCAGCCCCTCGGGCAGGCCCGCGCCCGTCAGCGCAGCCGCGTAATCCTGTTGCGACAGGTTGCGATAGGGGATCGCCTTGCCGCTTTGCGCCGAAAGCTCGGCGGCAAGCTCGGCCAGGGTCCAGCCGTCATCGCCGGCCAGTTCGTAGGTCTGGCCGGCATGGCCACCATCCGCCAGCACCGATGCAGCCGCCTTGGCGTAATCCGCGCGCGCGGCGGCCGAGATCCGACCCTCGCCCGCCGCGCCGATCAGCGTGCCATGCGCCAGTGCCGCAGGGATCGCGCCGGTATGGTTCTCGGCATACCAGCCATTGCGCAGGATGGCGTGGGGAATGCCCGATGCGGCCAGCATGGCCTCGGTCGCCACATGTTCCTCGGCCAGCGACAGCGGCGAGCGGTCGGCATGCAGCAGGCTGGTATAGACGATCTGCCCGACACCGGCGGCCTTGGCAGCCTCGATCACGGCGCGATGCTGGGCGGCGCGCTTGCCGACCTCGCTCGACGAGATCAGCAGCAGCCGGTCCACGCCCTGCAGGGCGGCGGCCAGCGTTTCGGGCCGGTCGTAGTCGAAGGCGCGGGCCTCGACGCCCAGGTCGGCGGCCTTTTCGGGATTGCGGGCCAGCGCGACGATTTCGCCTGCGGGCAGCAGGGTTTTCAGCCGGGCGATGGTCAGGCGGCCAAGCTGGCCGGTGGCTCCGGTGACGGCGACGGTCATCTCTCGTTTCCTTTCCTTGAATGTCTTGTGCGGCGAAAGATAGGCCCCTAACTTACGGATCGTAAGAACATACAGGAATGTTAGTATGAAAAAATCCGATGCCGCCGGCAGGGGTGATCTGATGGCGGCGGAATGCCCCTCGCGCGATGTGCTGCGGCGGCTGACCGGGCGCTGGGGCATGCTGGTGCTGCGCGTGCTGGCCGAGGGGCCGCACCGCTTTTCCGCGTTGCGCAAGCGCATCGGCGGCGTCAGCGAGCGGATGCTGGCGCAGACGCTTCAGGGGTTGGAGGCGGACGGCATGGTGCTGCGCCGCGATTTCCAGACCGTGCCGCCGCATGTGGAATATGCGCTGACGCCGCTGGGGCACGAAGCGGCGCTGCGGGTCGGCGCGCTGTTGGGCTGGATCGAGGATGCGCTGCCCCAGATCGCGCGCGGCTGGACGCGGGCCTGACCCCTTCACCGTTTCCCAAATACGCATGCGGCGGCGCAACCGGCGCGGCGCTTGACCTTGGCCTCCGTCGGTCCTATCTGCCTTTCTGCGCGGATGGCCGGATGACCGCGGCGGCAACGTCGAGGAAAGTCCGGACTCCATGAAGGCACGGTGCCGGGTAACGCCCGGCGGGGGCAACCCCAGGGAAAGCGCCACAGAGAAGAGACCGCCCATGCATGCATGGGCAAGGGTGAAACGGTGGGGTAAGAGCCCACCGCGGGGCTGGTAACAGTCCCGGCATGGCAAGCCCCACCGGGAGCAATGCCGAATAGGGACCGCGCGTCGCAAGACAGGGCCGCCTTTGCCCCAGCAGGTCCGGGTTGGCAGCCAGATCCCGCCGGCAACGGCGGGGCCAGAGGAATGGTCATCGAAGGGGGCGACCCCGGAACAAAATCCGGCTTACAGGCCATCCGCGCAAATCCTCTCTGGCCGGGCCGATGCAATGCGCGCCGGGCAGTTCCGGGCCGGGCGATTTTCGCCGGAAAGCCGCCGATTTCCGGCCGATTCCCGGTTGACTTCGTCCGTTCTGCCGCTAAAAGGCGGGCTTCAAGAGAATTCCACGGGGTTGGCGAGATGCGTTTTGCCCCGCAGCAGGAGCGAAACAGATGGCGAAGCCGACGACGATCAAGATCCGTCTGAACTCGACGGCCGGGACCGGGCATTTCTATGTCACCAAGAAAAACGCCCGCACGATGACCGAAAAGATGACGGTCAACAAATACGACCCGGTTGTTCGCAAGCATGTCGAATACAAGGAAGGCAAGATCAAGTAAGATCTGCCCCTGACGGAACAGCTTTGGAACCGCGTCTCGCAGGGGGCGCGGTTTCTGCATGTGCGCCTAGTGGAAATCCCGCGATTTCGGCAGGATGCGCACCTGGCGCGGATGGCTGGGCCGGGGCTGGGGCAGCGCGGCCGGCGCCTCTCCGGCCAGGCGCAGCAAGGCTTCGGATCGGTCGCCCAGCCAATGCGCGACGATATGGGTCACGCCCTCGGCGCGCTGAAGCTGGCCATGCACCTCCAGCAGGCGGGCGGTCATCACCACCTTGCGGAACTGCGCGAAGGTCTTTTTCCAGACCACCAGATTCGCCACGCCGGTCTCGTCCTCCAGCGTGACGAAGCAGGTGCCGTTGGCGCTGCCGGGGCGTTGGCGGACCAGCACGATGCCGGCCATGCGCAGGCGGCTGCGGTTCGGCAGGGCGGCAAGGCCGGCCGCCGGGACATAGCCCTGCGCCGTCAGGCTGCGGCGCAGAAAGCGCATCGGATGGGCCTTCAGCGACAGGCGCAAGGTCTGGTAATCGGCGGTGACATGCTCGCATAGCGGCATGGCGGGCAGGGTGACGGCGGGCTCGGGCCCTTCGTCCCGTCGTCCGAACAGCGGCAGTTCCGGCGCATCGCGCAGGGCGCGCGCCTGCCAGAGCCCCGCCCGCCGGTCGAGCCCCATCGAGCGCAAGCCATCGGCCGCCGCGATCAGCCGGATGGCCCGGGCATCGAGCCCGGCGCGGGTCTTGAGGTCGGCCAGGTCGGCATAGGGTTCGTGGCGCGCCTGCTTGATGCGTTCGGCCAGCGCCTCGGGCAGTCCGTCGATCTGGCGCAGGCCGAGGCGCAGCGCGAAGGTGCCGTCGCAAGGCTCCAGCGTATTGTCCCATTCGCTGATGTTCACATCGGCCGGCAGCACGGTGATGCCGTGGTCGCGCGCGTCGCGCACGATCTGGGCCGGGGCGTAGAAACCCATCGGCTGGCTGTTCAGCAGCGCCGCCGCGAAGGCGGCCGGGTGATGGCATTTCAGCCAGGCTGAGACATAGGCCAGATGTGCGAATGCCGCCGCATGGCTTTCGGGAAAGCCGTAATCGCCGAAGCCCTTGATCTGGTTGAAGCAACGCTCGGCGAAGTCGCGCGTGTAGCCGCGCTCGACCATCTTGCCGACCATCCTGTCCTGCAACTGCCCGATCGTCCCGCGCGAGCGGAAGGTGGCCATGGCCTTGCGCAGATCGTCCACCTCGTTCGGAGTGAACTCGGCGGCGACCATGGCGATCTTCATCGCCTGCTCCTGAAAGATCGGCACGCCTTCGGTGCGAAACAGGATATTCTTCAACTCGTCCGGGTCGCCATCCCTGGGACCGGGGAAATCGACCGTCTCCAACCCCGCTCGACGCCGCAGATAAGGATGGACCATGTTGCCCTGGATCGGGCCGGGGCGGACGATGGCGACCTGGATCACCAGGTCGTAGAACCTCTTGGGCTTCAGGCGCGGCAGCATGGCCATCTGCGCCCGGCTTTCGACCTGGAAGGTGCCGATGCTGTCACCCCTTTGCAGCATCTTGTAGGTCGGCTGGTCGTCATGGTCAAAATCCGAAAGCGTCAGCACCTTGCCGTAATGCGCCTTGATCAGCGCAAAGCATTTGCGGATGCAGGTCAGCATCCCCAGCGCCAGCACATCGACCTTGAGGATGTGCAATTCGTCGATGTCGTCCTTGTCCCATTCGATGAAGCTGCGATCCGGCATGGCGGCATTGCCGATGGGCACGGTTTCGGACAGCGGCCCCTCGGTCAGCACGAAGCCGCCGACATGCTGCGACAGGTGGCGGGGCATGCCGATCATCTCCTCGGCCAGCCTGACCGTGCGCCGCAGCAGCGGGTCGCCCAGATCGAGCCCCGCCTGCATGGTGTCGGCGGCGGACATGTCCTTGCCCCAACTGCCCCAGACCGTATCGGCCAGGGCCGAGGTCACGTCCTCGGACAGGCCCATGACCTTGCCGACCTCGCGGATGGCGCTGCGCGGGCGATAGTGGATCACCGTGGCGCAAAGCCCGGCGCGTTCGCGGCGGTAGCGGTCGTAGATATGCTGGATCACCTCCTCGCGCCGCTCATGCTCGAAATCCACGTCGATATCGGGGGGCTCCTTGCGGTTCTGGCTGATGAACCGCTCGAACAGTAACTCATGCTTGTCGGGATCGACCGGGGTAATGCCCAGCACGTAGCAGACCGCGGAATTCGCCGCCGAGCCGCGGCCCTGGTGCAGGATCGCCCGGTCTTCGGCGAAACGGACGATGTCGTGGATGGTCAGGAAATATTGCGCGATCTTCTTCTCGCGGATCAACGCCAGTTCCTTGACCAGCGTGGCGCGAACCTTGTCGGGCACACCGGCAGGATAGCGCCAGTCCGCGCCTTGCCAGGTCAGGTTTTCCAGATGCTGCTGCGGCGTCAGGCCGGGCGGCACGCTTTCGCGCGGGTATTCGTATTGCAGCTCGTCCAGCGAGAAGCGGCAACTGTCGGCGATCTCGCGCGTGGCGCGGATGGCATGGGGCCAGTCGGCGAACAGGCGCACCATCTCGGCCGGCGGCTTCAGGTGGCGCTCGGCGTTCTGCGCCAGCAGCAGGCCGGCCCGGGCGATGGTGGTGCCCTCGCGGATGCAGGTCATCACGTCTTGCAACGGTCGGCGGTCGGGCGCGTGGTAATGCACGTCGTTGACGGCGACGATGGAGAGCCCCGCCGCCTGCGCCGCCCGGTCCAGCCGGTTGATCCGCGCCCGGTCGTCACCGCGATAAAGCCAGCTGGCCGCGACATGCGACAGCTGCGGCAGGCGCAGGGCCAGGTCGGGCAGGGGCGAAAGGTCGTCGCCCGGCAGCCAGATCAGCCGCATCCCCTGCGCATGGGTGGCCAGGTCGGCAAGGTTCAGGTCGCAGCGCCCCTTTTTCTGCCAGTTCCCGGCCAGATCGTGCCGCCGCCCCTTGGTGATGAGCGAGGCGAGCCGGCCATAGGCGGCGCGGTCGGTCGGATAGGCCAGGAAAGCGGTGCCGTCCGCCAGCACGATCCGCGCCCCGATCACCGGGCGCAGGTGCAGCTTCTTCGCCGTGGCATGCAGCCGCACCACGCCGGCGAGGCTGTTGAGGTCGGCGATTCCCAGCGCGTCATAGCCCATGAGATGCGCCGCCAGCGCCAGTTCGCGCGGATGCGAGGCGCCGTGCAGGAAGCTGAAGGCGCTGGTCACCGCCAGTTCGACGTAATCCGCGGGCGGGTTCGGGTGCTCGACCGGGGGCAGCAGGATCTCGGGGCGGGCATGATGGTCGGGCATCAGGCGAATATCCCGTGCAGGAACCAGCGTGGCGCCCCACCGCGGCCGTCATGAACCAGCCCCTCGCGATAGATCCACAGGCGCAGGCCGCTGTCGTCCTCGATGCGGAAATAGTCCCGCAGCCGCGTGCCCGGGCGGTCGTGCCACCATTCCGGGGCGATGCGTTCGGGGCCCGTGTGGCGGGCGACGCGCAGGGTCTGGCGGCGCCAGACGAATTGCGCCGGCGGCCCCTCGGGGATGGCGTAGAGCACGCGGATCTCTTCGGGCGGGTTGAGCAGGCGGATCGGCCGGTCGGGGCGCGCGAGCGGCGCAGGGGTGGCGGCCAGCGGCGGGCCGGGGGCTTCCGCGCGTTCGGGGACATGGCTTTCGCGCGGCAGCGGGCGGCTGATCGCCTGGGCGCCAAAGCGTGCCGCCAGCCGGTCCACCAGCCGCGCCAGTGCCAGTCCCGTCGGCGCGGCGCCGTCCAGGCCGGGCTGGGACTGGGCCAGCGGCTCGACTGCCTCGGCCGCCAGCCGGATCAGGTCGAAGCCATAGCCGGGGTCCAGCCGCTCCAGCCGACCGTCGAACAGGCGCAGCAGGTGGCCGGGGTCGCGCGTGGGCGCGGCCATGGCGACGCGGATGTCGCGCCGCTCGCCATCGACGCGAAAGACCGACAGGCACAGCCGCCGGCAGCCGCGATCCGCCGCCGCCATCTGGGCGCAAAGATCGGCCAGCAGTCCCGGCAGCCAGTCCGAGGGGTCCATCACCGGCTCGGCCAGCCGGGCCTCGGCGGCGAATTCCGGGGCGGGCTCGGGCGCGTCCAAGGGCTCGGCCGCGCGCCCCAGCGCCTGGTCGAGGCGGACCAGCGGATTGTCCTGCGGCTCGGCCCGGGCGAAACGGCGCATCAACGACAGGCGCGGGATGGCGGCAAGGTCGCCGATGGTCTTGAGCCCCAACCGGCGCAAGAGCAGCAGGGTTTCCCCCGACAGCCGCAGCCCGGCGACCGGCAGCGGTGCCAGCGCGGGCAAGGGATCGGTGCAGATCGCGCGCTCGGGGCCAAAGCGGGCCAGTGCCCAGGCTGCGCCGCGCGTCGGCGCCAGCGCTGGCCGCGCGGTCAGCCCGGCGCGGGCAAAGCCGGCCTGGATCTCGGCCAGCATCGCTGCCTCGCCGCCGAAAAGATGCGCGGCGCCGGTGGTGTCGAGGATGATGCCGTCATCGCCGTCGGGCGTGCTGTAGGGGCCCCAGCGCCGCGCCCAGAAGGCCAGCCGCGCCAGCCGGGCGGCGTCGCGCTTGGGCTCGGCCGGCTCGATGTGCAGGGCGGGACAGATGGCGCGGCTGTCCACGGCGCGGGCGCCGATCCGGGCGCCGGCCCGTTCGGCGGCGCGGTTCGCGGCGTGGATGACGGGTCCGTGCGGGCCGGGCGCGGCCAGCGCCAGCGGGATGTCCTCAGGCCATGCGTCGCCCCGGCGCGTCGCGCGGCTCTGCCAGCTCTCGATCGCGAGGCGGGGCAGAGAAATCGAGACGATCCGCCGCCCGGTCATGGCGCACCACCCAGGTCGAGGGCGGCCGGCCGCGGGCGCGGAACAATTCGGCCAGCCAGCGCGGCTCGCCCGGGGCCTGCGGATCGTCGGGGTCGGGGACCGAGGGCAGCGGCGCCAGCCGCCAGCGCATCCGTGCCGCGCTGGGTTCGGGCCGGGCGGCATGGCGGATCAGCCAGCAGGGCAGGCCCGCCGCCTCGGCCCGCAGCGCAAGCCGGCGGCTGGCGGTGAAGCTCAGCGCCGGGGCAGGGCCGTGGATCTCGCCCACCACGGCGGCAAGGGCGCGGCTTTGCAGCCCGTCCTCCAGCGCGGACAGCACATCGGCGGGGCGCGTCAGGTCCAGCCGCAGCAGGTCCCGCCCCATGCCGGGCAGGAAGGGGGCGCCGAATTCGGCCCGGCTGAGCCGGTCCTGCGCCCAGAGCACCAGCCCCGGCGGCAGCGCGGCCAGCACGAAACCGGCCGCCGCGCCTGCAAGGGGCCGGGTGCCAAAGGCTTCGGACAGGATCGGCGCGGCCGGCTGCGGCGGCGCGGGGACTGGCGCCCGTCCGAAAGGCGCCACCCCGAAAGGGAAAGGGCGAGCGGACATGGTTCAGTCAATATGTTCCTGATTTGTTCTTATAATGCGGGCAAAGATTCGTCAATTGCGGCGCTGCTACGACAACACCGTCGCCAACTGCCCGGATGGTTCTGAAATCCTGCACCTTTGCATCGGTTCGAGCCGGGCAGGCGGTCATCCCGCCCGGCCGGTCGCGTCGGGCCGCGGATCGGCCCTCCATGCCGATTCGGGTTTCGGCCAAGCTTGCAGCCGTTCGGGGACGGGTATTTCAGGCCCGCACCTGCTCCAACTCGGCCACCAGGTTCACCAGCGCTTCCTTGTCCGGCGAAATGGCAACCAGGCGGTTCAGGAACGAGGCGTCGGGCGCCTCGGCCGGTTCCAGGGACAGCATGCCCCCGGCCAGTTGCAGCAGATGGGGCCGGGGCAGATCGGGCAGGCGGACATACCCCTTCAGGCGATGGATCGACTGCGTATGGCGCGCCATGATTCCGAGCAGGCGCTGACGATCCGGCGGCGATGCAAGCGTGATGGTGCGGCTGGCGAACAGGTGCCGGTGGTCGCGATGCGGGGCAAGGGCCGAAAAGCTCCGGGCGTCGTGGGGTGCCCTCAGCGCCTTCAGCAGACCGCTGTCCAGGGCCATGTGCAGGCTGGCCAGCGGATTGATCCCGGCGACCAGCCGGGCGGTGCGGCGCAGCGCGGCGCGGCTGGCGATGTCGCCGCGCGACAGGAACACCATATCCGCGCCCCGGACCTGGCTTTCCGCCACGCCGCCGATCCTCGGGTCGGCCAGGCGTTCGGCCAGGCTTTGCGGATCGGCCACGGCGACGATTGCCCGGCAGTCCAGGTCGGGCTCGGCCAGGGCGATGCCTGCCAGCCGCCGGGGCTCGGCGACGCCGCTGGCCTCGACGATCAGGCGGTCGACCCGGCCGCGAAGATCCAGCGCCCGCTCGAAGGCGTCGAACAGGCCGCCCGCCATGGAACAGCAGATGCAGCCGTTGCTGAGCTGGATCGTGTCGGCCGAGCGGCGCGAGACCAGCGCCGCATCGACCGCGATGTCGCCGAAATCGTTGACCATGACCAGGATGCGCTCGTCCTGCCGCTCCAGGAGCCGGTTGAGCAAGGTGGTCTTGCCGGCCCCCAGATAGCCGCACAGGATGTTGACCGGAAGCGGGGCGGCCATGGCTCAGAACGATCCGGCCGGGACCGGCCGGCCGCCGAAGACGGTGCCCCAGACCCGCGCCTCGCGCAGACGTTCGGGGCCAAGCGCGTGCGGGTCGTCCTCGAGCACGGCGAAATCGGCGCGCTTGCCGACCTCGACCGAACCCAGCTCGCCGTCGAGCTTCAGCGTATAGGCCGCGCCCAGCGTGATGGCGTAAAGGGCGGCGTCCAGCGAAATGCGCTCGGAGGTGCCCAACTGCCGGCCGCTGTCGGTCAGGCGGTTGACCGCGCACCAGGCGGTGACCAGCGGTGCCAGCGGCGTGATCGGCGCGTCGGAATGGATGGCCAGCGGAATGCCCATCTCCAGCGCGCTGGCGCAGGGGTTCATGCGGCAGGCGCGCTCGGGGCCGATGGTGATCTCGTAATGCTTGTCGCCGAAGTAATACAGGTGGTTGGCGAACAGGTTGACGCAGCATTGCAGCGCGGCGATGCGGCGCAGCTGGGCGCGGTCGGCCATCTGGCAATGCTGCAACGTGTGGCGGTGGTCGGGGCGGAAATGCCCGGACAGCGCCGCCTCCAGCGCCTCGATGGCGGCAAGGCTGGCGCCGTCGCCGTTGACATGGATATGCATCTGGATGCCCTGGCGGTTCAGGTCGTCCACCATGGCGTTCAGCGCCTCGGGGGCGATGTTCCAGATGCCATTGTCGGTGCCACGATGATAGCCCGGCGCGTTCAGTTGCGCGGTGAAGCCCTGGATCGAGCCGTCGGTGACGATCTTCACCCCGCCCAGCCGCAGCCGGTCGGTCGAGCGCGCCCGCAACTCCTGCGCCCGCGCCGCCACCGCCGCGGGCGGCAGCGCCATCGCCGAAAGCATCGGCACCAGCCGCAGCGGATAGCCGTCCTCGGCCGTGGTGGCGAACAGGTCGGCCAGCGTCTCGTCGGCCAGCTCGTTCAGCAGGTCGGTCGAGGTCGTCACCCCCGCCCGGCAGGCCGAACGCGCGAAGTTCCAGATCGCCTCGGGATCGCCGCCAAGGGCGCGGAAGCTGGCGCCGACCCGGCGCATGACCGGGAACATGGCACCCATCTCGTGCAACTCGCCGTGCAGCTCGCCGTCCTCGGTATGGATGACGCCCGGGACATCGGTGTTCTCGTCGTATCCGGCCAGTTCCAGCGCCACGCTGTTGGCGGTCAGCAGGTGCATGTTCGAATGCAGCACCACCACCGGCCGCGTGGTCGAGACCCGGTCCAGGTCCAGCCGCGACAGCCGGTCGCCGGGCACGAAAAGCGGATCGAAGCCCCAACCGACGACGGGACCGTCGCCCAGTTCCTCGGCGCGTTCGCGCAGGCGCTCGACCAGCGCATTGGTGCTGGTGATGCCCTGCCACGGTCGCCCGTCCGGGGCCACGCGGTCGTAATGGCCAAGATAGGTAAAGCGCCAGACCGAGCCCTCCATCATATGGGCGTGCCCCTCGACGAAGCCGGGCATCAGGATCTTGTCGGCGAAACGGTCGTCGTGGCGCAGCTCGCCCCGGCCGCGCATCTCGTCGGGGCCGCCGACGGCGAGGATGCGCCCGTCATGGGACACCATCACATGGGTCGCCTCGGGCCGCGACGGGTCCATGGTGATGATGCGGCGTGCTGAAAAAACGGTCGGGATCATGCAATTTCTCCGTCGGATCCGGCTTCGCGGGCAGATTAGCCGTGACAAACATCCTGCGTGAAATGCATAATTACGGGGGATTTCCGCTATTTTCCTGAGGGTCCGATGCATTACACCCTGAAACACCTGCGCTATATCGAGGCGGCCGAGCGCCACCAGTCGATCACCGCCGCGGCTGAGGCGCTGGCGGTTTCGCCCTCGTCCATCGCCGCGGCCATCGACCATATCGAGGCGCAGCTGGGCCAGCCGGTCTTTGCGCGCGTCCCCTCGCGCGGGATCGCGGCGACCAGTTTCGGGCGCAGGATCATCGACGAAATCCGGTTGCTGCTGGTGGCGCAGGCGCGTTTCGACGGCAAGATCGCCGATCTGGAGCAACGAATCGACGGCACCGCCCGGATCGCCTGCTTCACGCCGCTGGCGCCGATCCTGCTGCCGACCATCCTGTCCGAGGTGCGCGAGCGCTATCCGAACCTGATGATCGAGGTGATGGAGGGCAACTGGGAAGAGGTGGTCCGCGCCGTGGACAGCGGCAATGCCGATTTCGCCTTTTGCTACGGGCTGGTCAACGAGCTGGCCTATCGCTTCCTGCCGCTTTTCGTCGGCCATCCCCATGCCGCGCTGCCGGCGACGCATCCGCTGGCCAGCGGGCGATTCGTCACGCTGGAACAGCTTGCCCCCGAGCCGCTGGTGGTGCTGGACCTGGACCTGTCGCGGCGCTACCTGATGGACCTGTTCGCGACGCGCGGGCTCAAGCCGAACGTGGTCTATTCGGCGCGCTCGACCGACATGATGCGGGCGCTGATCGCGGCCGGCATGTGCTACGGCATCTTCAACATCCGCCCGATGAGCAAGCAGACCTATGCCCGCGGCGACCTGGTGCGGCTGCCGCTGGCCGGCGAACATGACGCGCCGCGCGCCGGGGTGCTGACCCGGCGCGACGTGCAGCTGACGCCGGTTTGCGAAGCGATCATCGCCACTTGCGAGATGCAGGCGATGCGCGGCGAATTCGACCGCGCCTTCGTGCGGCCCTATCTTCCACAGGATTTCTGAGGAATTCGGGCGCAAAAATGCATTTGCCGCAAAGGCCGCCCATGGCCGATCCATAAGGACGCAGCGTCACCACAGAATTCGGCGCGCGCCCAACAGGAGATCCAGATGACCCCCATCCCCGCCTTTTCCCGCCGGTTCCTGCTGGCCGGCGCGGTCGCCCTGACCGCGCTCGGCACCGCCCCCTCGCTTTCCGCGCAAGAGGCGCAGACGGGCGGCACGCTGGTCGTGGCCTCGGTGCAAAAGCCGCGCCACCTGAATGCCGCCGTGCAATCGGGCATCGCGACCGGCGTGCCGGCGGCGCAGATCTTCGCCACGCTGCTGCGCTATGGCGAGGATTTCGAGCCGCAGCCCTACCTGGCCGAAAGCTGGGAATTCAGCGACGACAGCAAGGTGCTGACCCTGACGCTGCGCAGCGGCGCGACCTTCCACGACGGCCAGCCGATCACCGCCGAGGACGTGGTCTGGTCGCTGGGCGTGGTCAAGGAGAACCATCCCTTCTCCAGCATGCTGGAGCCGGTCGAGGCTTTCGAGGCGCCCGATCCGCAGACCGTGGTCATCCGCATGAAGCAGCCGCATCCGGCGATCCTGCTGGTGCTGTCCTCGGCGCTGACGCCGATCCTGCCGAAGCATGTCTTCGACGACGGGCAGGACATCAAGTCGAACCCCAAGAACAACCTGCCCGTGGGCTCGGGTCCGTTCAAGGTGACCGCGTTCGAGCCGGGCCAGCACATCATCCTGGAACGGCATGACGGCTTTTTCCTGGAGGGGAGGCCCTATCTGGACCGCATCGTGATCCGGCAATACCAGGATGCCAATTCCGGCGTGCTGGCGCTGGAATCCGGCGAGGCGCAGCTTTTCCCGCTGCTCGACTCGACCCGGCTGATCCGGCGGCTGGAGAAGTCCGGCGCCATGACCGTGACCGACCAGGGCTATGCCGGGATCGGGCCGGTGAACTGGCTGGCCTTCAACACCAAGAGCCCGGCGCTGTCGGATGTGCGCGTGCGCCAGGCCGTCGCCCACGCCATCGACCGCGACTTCGTCACCAAGGCGCTGCATTCCGGCCTGTCCAAGCCCGCGGTCGAGCCGGTCGTGCAGGGCAGCCCCTTCCATACCGAGGAGGTCGAGCGCTACGATTTCGACCTGGACAAGGCCAAGGCCCTGCTGGCCGAGGCGGGCTTCGGCGAGGGGGGCGAGACGCTGAAGCTGCGCATCGACTACATCCCCGACAACGAGGAACAGCAGCGCGCCATCGCCGAATATGTCAAGGCGGCGCTGGCCAAGGCGGGGGTCGAGGTCACCGTGCGCGCCTCGCCCGATTTCCCGACCTGGGCGCAGCGCGTGGCCTCCTACGACTTCGACATGACCATGGACCAGGTCTTCAACTGGGGCGATCCGGTGATCGGGGTGAACCGGACCTATCTGTGCTCGAACATCCGCGAGGGGATCATCTGGTCCAACACCCAGCAATATTGCAACGAGGACGTGGACAAGCTCTTGAACGAAGCCGGGGTCGAGCCCGACCTGGCCAGGCGCAAGGAGCTTTACGCGCAGGCGTTCAAGCAGATCACCACCGACATCCCGATCCATTTCATCAACGAGGTGCCCTATCACACGGTCTGGTCGCAGGCCGTGCAGAACCCGCCCGTCTCGATCTGGGGCGCGATGGGGCCGATGGATGAGGTCTGGCTGAAGCAGTAACCGGCGGAGGCAATCCCGATGTATCGACGTATCCTGCGGCAGCTGCTTTATGCAGCCGCCCTGATCCTTGCCGTGCTTGTCCTGAACTTCCTGCTGATCCAGCTGGCCCCCGGCGATCCGGCCGAGGTCATCGCCGGCGAGATGGGCGGCGCGAGCGCCGAAGTCATGGCCGCGATCCGCCAGCAATACGGGCTCGACAAGCCGCTGCCGACCCAGTTGGCGCTGTATCTGGGCCGCGCGCTGCAGGGCGACCTGGGCATGTCCTATTTCTACAACCGCCCGGTGGTCGACCTGATCCTGTCGCGGCTGGGCCCGACGCTGCTTCTGGTGGCGACGGCGCTGGGTTTCGCGATGATCCTCGGCACGCGGCTGGGCATGCTTGCTTCGCGCAATCCGCGCGGCATCGCCTCGGCGCTGGTCACGGTGCTGTCGCTGGTCGGCTATTCGGCGCCGGTGTTCTGGACCGGGCTGATGCTGGTGATCCTGTTCGGCGCCACCATCCCGCTGTTCCCCATCGCCGGCATGATCGACGTGGTGAAGCAGGGCGGCCCGCTGGTCCGGGCGCTGGACATCGCCCATCACCTGGTGCTGCCGGCGCTGACGCTGGGGATGGTCTATCTGGCGCAATACAGCCGGCTGACCCGCGCCTCGATGCTGGAGGTGCTGGGGGCGGATTACATCCGCACCGCCCGCGCCAAGGGCGTCGGCGAGCGGCAGGTCTTTGGCCGCCACGCATTCCGCAACGCGCTGCTGCCGGTCGTGACCGTCGCGGGCATGCAGTTCGGCGCCATCATCTCGGGTGCGGTGCTGGTCGAGACGGTGTTCAGCTGGCCGGGCCTGGGCACGCTGGCCTTCCAGTCGATCCTGGCGCGCGACTATCCGACCGTGCTGGGTATCCTGTTCTTCTCCACCCTGATCGTCATCATCGCGAACCTGCTGACCGACTTCGTCTCGCGTCTGCTGGATCCGCGCCTTGCCGGAGGTCGCTGAGACATGACCGCGCCCGCCAGAACCACGGTTCCAGCCGCCCGCGGTCCCATGGCCGAAGCCTGGGACATCTTTCGCCGCAGCCCCTCGGCCATGCTGGGCCTGCTGTTGCTGGGGCTGGTCATCCTGATGACCTTTGCCGGCCCCTTTCTCTACCAGGTCGATCCGTTCGAGATCGTCTGGGCGCCGCTGACGCCGCCGGGCGAAGAGGCGACGATCCCGCTGGGCACCGACAACCTTGGCCGCGACATCCTGGCCGGGCTGATCGAGGGCGGCAGCGCCACGCTGGCCGTGGGCTTTGCCGCAGCAGCGATCACCATGCTGATCGGGGTGGTGATCGGCGCCTATGCCGGTTTCTACGGCGGCATCGTCGACGACATGCTGATGCGCGTGACCGAATTCTTCCAGGTGCTGCCGCCGCTGCTGTTCGCCATGGTGGTCGTCACGCTGTTCCAGCCGACGCTGGTCAACGTGGCGCTGGCCATCGGCATCGTCAGCTGGCCGCAGACCGCGCGGCTGACCCGCTCGGAATTCCGCCGCATCCGCACGCTGGAATATGTCAGCGCCATGCGCGCCATCGGTGCGGGCGACGGCAACATCATCTGGCGCGTGATCCTGCCCAACGCCCTGCCGCCGCTGATCGTCTCGGCCACGCTGACCATCGGCATGGCCATCCTGTTCGAGGCTGGGCTCAGCTTCCTGGGCCTGTCGGACCCCAACGTCATGTCCTGGGGGCTGATGATCGGTTCGGGGCGCGAATACCTGCTGGACGCCTGGTGGGTGGTGACGCTGCCCGGGGCGATGATCTTCCTGACCGTGCTGGGCGTCAGCCTGGTCGGCGACGGGCTGAACGACGCCTTCAACCCCCGGATGAGGGAGCGCTGAACCATGGTGACCGAACCCGTTCTGGACATCCGCAACCTCAAGGTCGATTTCGCCACCCGCCGCGGCGTGGCCCATGTGCTGGACGACGTGTCCTTCAGCGTCGCCCCGGGCGAGCTTCTGGCCATCGTCGGCGAATCCGGCTGCGGCAAGAGCATGACCGCGCTGTCGATCCTTGGCCTGATCCCCTCGCCCCCCGGCAAGGTGGTGGGCGGCAGCATCCTGTTCCAGGGCCGCGACCTGACCAGACTGCGCCAGTCCGAACTGCGCAGGATCCGCGGCGGCGATATCGCCATGATCTTCCAGGAGCCGATGACCTCGCTCAATCCGGTCTTCACCTGCGGCGAGCAGATCGCCGAGGCGGTGCGCCTGCACCAGAAGGCCAGCCCCAAGGCCGCCTTCGCCCGCGCGGTCGAGATGCTGCGCGCCGTCGGCATCCCCGAGCCGGAGCTGCGCGCCCGGGCCTATCCGCACCAGCTGTCCGGCGGCATGCGCCAGCGGGTGATGATCGCCATGGCGCTGTCCTGCGAGCCGAAGCTTCTGATCGCGGACGAGCCGACGACGGCGCTGGACGTGACCGTGCAGGCGCAGATCTTCGGCCTGCTGGACGAGTTGCGCCAGCAGACCGGCACCGCCATCGTCCTGATCACCCATGACATGGGCGCGGTGGCGGAAATGGCCGACAAGGTCGCGGTGATGTATGCCGGCCGCATCATCGAACGCGGCCCGGCCGATGCGGTGCTGGACAATACCGGCCATCCCTATACCCGGGGCCTTTTGGCCAGCATTCCGCGCGTCGATGCCGACCCCGACGCCGACCTGCCCGAGATCCCCGGCATCGTGCCGGCGCTGACCGACCTGGGCCGGGGCTGCGCCTTCGCGCCGCGCTGCGCGCTGGCCGTCGATGCCTGCCTTGCCGCCCAACCCCGCCATGTCGCCATGTCCGGGGATCACTCGGCCGCCTGCATCCAGCTAGAATCCGGCGAGGTCCCGGCATGAACCAGCTTCTTTCCGTCCGCGACCTCAAGGTGCATTTCCCGACTGCGCATGGCGGCACGGTCCATGCTGTCGATGGCGTCAGCTTCGACATCCGGCGCGGCCGGACGCTGGGCATCGTCGGCGAATCCGGCTCGGGCAAGACCACCACGGCGCTGGCCGTCATGCGGCTGGCCCCGATCACCGGCGGCGAGATCGACCTGGACGGCACGCCGATCAGCCGCATCGAGGGCGAGGAGTTGCGCCGCACCCGGCCGCGCTTCCAGATGGTGTTCCAGGACCCATTCTCGTCGCTGAACCCGCGCGACCGGGTCGGGCGGATCATCCGCCAACCCATGGACCTGCTGGGCCTGGGCGAGCCATCGGGCCGCGACGCGCGGGTCGAGGAGTTGCTGGCCCAGGTCGGGTTGCGCCCCGAGCTGAAATCGCTTTACCCGCACCAGTTCTCGGGCGGGCAGCGGCAACGGATCGGGCTGGCGCGGGCCTTGGCAACCAGGCCCGACCTGATCGTCTTTGACGAGCCGGTCTCGGCGCTGGACGTGGCGGTGCAGGCGCAGGTCCTGAACCTGATCCGCCGCTTGCAGCGCGAAACCGGGCTGACCTATCTGTTCATCAGCCACGACCTTGGCGTCGTGCGCCATGTCTGCGACGAGATTGCGGTGATGTATCTGGGCCAGATCGTGGAAAAGGCGCCC
Organism: Paracoccus sp. SSJ; assembly: GCF_030234105.1. Taxonomy (NCBI): domain Bacteria; kingdom Pseudomonadati; phylum Pseudomonadota; class Alphaproteobacteria; order Rhodobacterales; family Paracoccaceae; genus Paracoccus; species Paracoccus sp. SSJ. The sequence goes on from NZ_JASSPE010000013.1 coordinate 127,954, forward strand.
GCCGCGCAGATCTTCGCCGCGCCGCGCCATCCCTATACGCAGGCGCTGATCGCCGCCGCGCCCTCGCTGGCGCCCGAGCATCGGCGCAGGGGCGGCGGCGCGCGGTTGCAGGGCGATCCGCCCAGCCCGGTGAACCTGCCGAAAGGCTGCCGCTTCGCCTCGCGCTGTCCGCTCGCGGTCGAGGATTGCCGCCGGCGGATGCCGACCCTGCGCGAGCTTGCGCCCGGACAGGCGGTCGCCTGTCATCTGGCCTAGCGACCGGCTGGAACGGAAAGGGGGCCTGCCAGGGCCGGGCAGGTCCCGCCGCCTCGATCACGTCGGGATGGTATGCCGCGCCCTGTCGATCCGGTGCGGGGCGGTCAAGACATGGCCACCCCTGCCTGTCAGCGGCCCGGATCGCCTATATCAGCTGCGTCAACTCTTCGGCGGCGGCGCGCAGGTCGGGCAGGTGCTTCAGCCCTTCGGCCAGGGTCAGCCGCTGGACCGGGGCGTGAAAGGACACCGTCGCGACCAACTGGCCCGAGCGGTCCAGCACGGGCACGGCCACGGCGATCATCCCGGGCACGAATTCCTCGGAATCGGTCGAATAACCCTGCTGCCGGATCTGGCGCAGCGCCTCGCGCAGCCTGTCCGGCTCGGTGATCGTCTGCCCGGTATGAGCCGTCAGATGGGCGCGTTTCAGATAGCGTTCAAGCTTGCCGTCGTTGATCAGCGACAGGCACAGCTTGCCCGCCGCCGTCGCATGCAGCGGCACGCGCGAGCCGACGTGAAGCTGGATCCGCAAGGGCCAATGCGTCTCGACCCGGTCGACGTAAAGCATCGCATCGCCGTCGGGGATCGACAGGTTGCAGGTCTCGCCCAGCCGCTGGTTCAGCCGAATCAGCACGTCGCGCTGCGGCAGGTTCTGATGCCAGAACCGGATCACCCCCTGCATCATCTGCCGCAGTTTCGGCCCCGGCTGATAGCTGCGCCCGTCGATATGGCGGCTCAGGAAACCCTCGGCTTCCAGGTTGCCGACCAGCCGGTGGATGGTCGGCACCGGCAGCCCCAGCGCGGCGTTGATCTCGGTCGCCGTCAGGGGCCGCCCTTCGCTGGCAAGAACCTCAAGAATCTGAAGATTCCGAAAGCTCGGCGGCAGGGAGGGCTTGTCCTGAATACTCGTCATGATCGTGCTTTTCCATCGGTTCCCGGTCCGACTCTACATCGCTGCAAGCGTGGCTCCAACCGCCCGGATCAAGATATGAACAATCAAAAATGAGAGTATGACTACCAAAAATGCTTTGACATGAATCGGCAGGCTGAGGCAACCTCCGCTCATCGGCGAGAGGAGGACTCGCCGGGCAGACGATTGAAAATCGAAGCAACGTCTCAGCATCAGGGAGGATGTCATGGCGGTAACCACCGCCGGCGCCAACGCGTTTGGCGGCCGGGAACACGATGTCAAAAAGGTCGTGTTCGCAAGCCTGGTCGGATCGACCATCGAATGGTACGATTTCTTTCTTTACGGCGTCGTGGCCGGGATCGTCTTCAACAAGCTGTATTTTCCGGCGGACGACCCGACGATCTCGGTGCTGCTGGCCTATGCGACCTTCGCCGTGGGCTTTGTCGCCCGCCCGCTGGGCGGGTTGGTCTTCGGCCATTTCGGCGACCGCATCGGCCGCAAGACCATGCTGGTCCTGACGCTGCTGCTGATGGGCGGCGCCACCGTGCTGATCGGCCTTTTGCCCACCTACGACCAGATCGGCATCCTGGCGCCGATCCTGCTTCTGGTGTTGCGGGTGGCCCAGGGCATCGGCATCGGCGGCGAATGGGGCGGCGCGGTGCTGATGGCCCATGAATTCGCGCCCGAGCACAAGCGCGGCTTCTATGCCTCGATCCCGCAGATCGGCCTGTCGCTGGGGCTGTTCATGGCCTCGGGCGTGATGGCGCTCTTGACCATGCTGCCGGACGAGGCCTTCATGGCCTGGGGCTGGCGCACCGCCTTCATCGCCTCGATCGTGCTGGTCGTGCTGGGCACCTGGATCCGCAGCAATATCGGCGAAAGCCCCGAGTTCAAGAAGGCCAAGGCGGAATCGCGGGCCAAGGACCAGGGCCTGCCCTTCGTGGACATGATCAAGCGCTATCCGGGCAACGTCACGCTGGGCATGGGCGCGCGCTATATCGACGGCGTGTTCTTCAACGTCTTTGCGGTGTTCTCGATCCTCTACCTCACGCAATACGTGGGGCTGGAGCGGTCCTTCGCGCTGTGGACGGTGTCGGGCGCGGCCATTGTGATGGTGTTCTGCATCCCGTTCTTCGGCCGGCTTTCGGACAGGATCGGGCGTCCGCGGACCTATGCGATGGGCTCGGCCCTGCTGGCGCTGAGCGTGTTCCCGGCCTTTGCGCTGATGTCCTCGGGCGATCCCTTGCTGGTGGTGCTGGGCATCGTGCTGCCCTTCGGCGTGGTCTACCCGATGTGCTACGGCCCCGAGGCCGCGCTGTTCTCGGACCTGTTCGATCCCAGCGTGCGCTATACCGGCGTGTCCTTCGTCTACCAGTTCTCGGGCATCTTTGCCTCGGGGATCACGCCGATGATCGCGACCTGGCTGATGGCGGCGAACGACAACGACCCCTTCTGGCTTTGCACCTATGTGGTCTTTGCCGGGCTGGTCTCGATGGTTTGCGCCATGCTCATCGGCCGGCGCGAGCGCCGCTGACCGCCAGCCGGGCGGCCTGCACCTCGCGGGTCGCCCGGAAACCCCCTCAGGATGTCGGGGCGCGCATCGTCCCATAAGGATCAAGATCATGAGCCATGAAGCAAACGTGCCGGATTACATCGTCGTCGGGGCTGGTTCGGCAGGTTGCGTCGTCGCCAACCGGCTTTCGGCCGATCCGGCCGTGCGGGTCACACTGCTCGAGGCAGGCAATCGCGACAGCAGCCCCTGGATCCATATCCCGGTCGGCTATTTCCAGACCATGCACAACCCCCGCTTCGACTGGTGCTACGAGACCGAGCCCGATCCGGGGCTGGCCGGCCGTTCGCTGCACTGGCCGCGCGGCAAGGTGCTGGGCGGCTCGTCCTCGCTGAACGGGCTGCTCTACGTCCGCGGCCAGCGCGAGGATTACGACCGCTGGGCGCAGATGGGCAACGACGGCTGGTCCTGGCGCGAGGTCGGCCCGCTGTTCGAGGAGTTGGAAACCTTCCAGCGCGGCGAGGGCGAGGGTCGCGGCATGCATGGCGCCCTGCAGGTCTCGGACCCGCGCCTGCGCCGCCGCATCTGCGAATTGTGGATCGAGGCCGCCAAGGCCAACGGCATCCCCTATAACCCCGATTACAATGGCCCGGTGCAGGACGGCGTCGGCCATTTCCAGTTGACGGTGGACAAGGGGCGGCGCTGCTCGGCGGCGGTGGCCTTCCTGCGTCCGATCCGCCACCGGCAGAACCTGCAGGTCGTCACCCGTTCGCTTGTCCGCCGCATCGTGATCGAGCAGGGCCGCGCCACCGGGGTCGAGATCCAGCGCCCCGACGGCAGCCGGCAGGTGATCCGCGCTGCGCGCGAAGTGATCCTGTGCGCCGGCGCCATCGGCTCGCCGCAGATCCTGATGCTCTCGGGGGTGGGCGACGCGGATCACCTGCGCGACCTGGGCATCGCCGTGCAGCACCATTCCCCCGAGGTGGGCCGCAACCTGCAGGACCACCTGCAGGCGCGGCTGGTGTTCAAATGCCGCGAGGCGACGCTGAACGACGAAGTGCGCAGCCTCGTCAACAAGGCCAGGATCGGGCTGGAATATGCGCTCTTCCGCACCGGACCGATGACCATGGCGGCCAGCCTGGTCTTCGGCTTCCTGCGCACCCGGCCGGGGCTCGCGACGCCCGACATCCAGTTCCACATCCAGCCCTGGTCCGCCGACAGCCCGGGCGAGGGCGTGCATCCGTTTTCGGCCTTCACGCAATCGGTCTGCCAGTTGCGGCCGGAAAGCCGCGGCACGATCACGCTGCGCTCGGCCGATCCCTCGGCCGTGCCGGTGATCGCGCCGAACTACCTCGCGACGCAGACCGATTGCGACACCCTGGTCGCGGGGATCGAGATCGCCCGCAAGCTCGCCCGCACCGAGCCGCTGAAATCCGCCATTTCCGAGGAATTCCGCCCGACCGCCGACGTGCAGGGCCATGACGAGATCCTGGACTGGGCGCGGATGAACTCGACCACGATCTACCATCCGACCGGCACCTGCCGCATGGGCGCGGATGCGCGCGCCGTGGTCGATCCGCGCCTGCGGGTGCGGGGCATTCGCGGCCTGCGGGTGGCCGATTGCTCGATCATGCCCGAGATCGTCTCGGGCAACACCAATGCCCCGGCCATGATGATCGGCGCCAAGCTGGCGCGCCTGGTCCTCGAGGACCGCCGCACCGAAGGCGGCGCCGACACCACCAAAGCCGCTTGAAAGGAAGAAGCCATGAAGATGACGACTGAGGAGTCTTTTGTCAAAACCCTTCAATTGCACGGGATCGAGCATGCCTTTGGCATTATCGGCTCTGCGATGATGCCTGTTTCGGACCTGTTTCCGCGGGCCGGGATCA
>NZ_JASSPE010000014.1:0-118546 GCF_030234105.1 Paracoccus sp. SSJ
ATGTCGCCCTGGTCGTCGCGGGTGCGGTCCACCGCCGCGAGGTAGAAGTTGGCGGTATAGGGCGAGGCGGCCTCGCGCATCACCGACCACAGCCGGGGATTGCCCCACCGGGCGTCCATCTCCAGGATCGCCTCGCGATAGGGCGGCTCGATGCCGCCGCGCGCCTGCCGCCCGGCCGAGGTGAACAGCGACCGCGTGCCCGGCATGTCGTAGTTGATGCGGGTGCCGACCACGCCGATGGAGCGGGCCTGGGCGGCGGCGGTCAGGTCGGCGGCCAGTGCCGCCCAGGCCGCATCGTCGGGCTCGGTGCCGCGGGGGTTGTCGTGGAACCAGGCGCTGAGCTGCGGCATGTTGGCCGAGAAGCCCTCGTTCTTGACCGAGCGCTGCAGCATCTGCCCGATCGGCACCACGAAGGTGATCAGCACGAAAAGCAGAAGCGGAAGCACCAGGAAAAACGCACGACGACGCGCACGACGCGAACTCCGCGCAAGCGCAGATCTCAACGGACGACCGTCGGCGGTTCTCAGCGTTCCGCCTTCGTCGAGGCCGCCGGCCTCGGTCACGATCGCGGCATGGGGGTCAAGGGCTTTGGCCATCTCGGTCCTTTGTCGGGCAAGATCCTTGGTCGAAGCCGCGGCCCGAACCGGCGGGCCGCGGCGCGATGCGGCTGTCAGTTGGCCAGCCAGCCGTTGAAGCGCTCGGCCAGTTCGGCGGAATGGTCGGCCCAGAATTCCGGGTCGTCCATGACCGCGGTCTTCATGTATTCGGGATTGGTCGGCATATGCGGCCCCATCTCGGTCTTGCCGTCCTGATAGAGCCCGACCAGCGCCGCCGAGCTTTGCCGCGACGGGCCATAGGCGATGTATTTCGCCTGATTGGCCAGCTGTTCGGTGGCGGTGGCGAATTTCAGGTATTCCAGCGCCGCCTCGGGGTTGGGCGAGCCCTTGGGAATGGCGAACATGTCCATGTCCATGTATTGCCCGTCCCAGATGATCTCGAAGGGCTTGCCCTCGCCGACCATGGCGTCGAAGAAGCGGCCGTTATAGCCGGTCGCCATCACCACCTCGCCATCGGCCAGCAACTGCACCGGCTGGGCGCCGGCCTCCCACCAGACCACGTCGCGCTTGATGGTGTCGAGCTTGGCAAAGGCGCGGTCGACGCCCTCGGGCGTGCCCAGCACCTCATAGATCTGGTCGGGCGCCACGCCATCGGCGATCAGCGCCAGATACAGGGTGCGCTTGGGATTCTTGGGCAGGCCGCGCTTGCCGGGGAACTTGGCGGTGTCGAAGAAGTCCGCGGCGGTCGAGGGTTTCTCGCCCTCGAACTTCGTGGTGTCGAAGGCGATGACCGTGCCCCAGAAGATGTTCGCCACGGCACATTCATGCAACGCGCCGGGGATGAAGTCGTCGGTGGCGGGCGTGCCATCAGGTGCGGCCGGCAGGATGGCGGGGTCGATCTCGACCAGCGCGCCCTCGTCGCAAAGCCGGATCGCGTCCGAGACCTCGATGTCGAAGACGTCGCCGGTGATGTTGCCCGCCTCGACCTGCGCCTTCAGCGGCGTGGCCGGGTTGTCGGCGGCCAGCATGTTCACCTTGATGCCGGTCTGCTCGGCGAAGGGGATGTTATAGGCCTCGACCTGCGATCTTTCATAGGCTCCGCCCCAGGAGACGACGTTGACCTCCTTGTTCTGGGCATGGGCCGCCAGACCGAGGCTGCACAGGGCCGAGGTCAGGATCAATGTGGTTTTCATGTTCTACTCCCGTTGGTATGCGGCTCTTTGGCCGTTTCTTGGCCCGTCAGGGCTCTGCATGGCCCGCGGCGGGTCTGCCCCGCCGCGGGCCGGGCATGTCAGTTCGCCAGCCAGGCGTTGAAGCGTTCCTGCAACTCGGCGTCGTGATCGACCCAGAAGTCCAGGTTCGAGGCCAGCGCGTTCTCCAGGTTCTCGGCAAAGGTCGGCAGGTTCGGACCCATCGGCACGTCGGTGCCCTCGATATTGCCGACCAGGGCGGCGGCAGAGGTGCGCGGCGGGCCATAGCTGATGAACTCGGCGGCGCGGGCCTGCTGCTCGGGCGCGGTCGAGAAGGCGATGAACTCCTTGGCGGCCTCGGGGTTGGGCGCGCCTTTCGGCATGACCCAGCCCTCCATCTCGTAGATCTGGCCGTCCCAGACGATCTTGAAGGGCTTGCCCTCCTGCTGGGCGGCATTGAAGATCCGGCCGTTGAAGGCAAAGGCCATGCTCACCTCGCCATCGGCCAGAAGCTGCGGCGGCTGCGCGCCGGCTTCCCACCAGATCACGTCGTTCTTGATGGTGTCCAGCTTGGCGAATGCCTGGTCCACGCCCTCGGGCGTGCCCAGCACCTCGTAGACCTGGCCGGGCGCCACGCCATCGGCCATCAGCGCGAATTCCAGGTTGAACTTGGCGCCCTTGCGCATGGTGCGCTTGCCGGGGAACTTGGCCGTGTCGAAGAAATCCGCCGCGCCGGCGGGCTTGGCATCGGGGAACTTGCTGTCGTCATAGGCCAGGATCATCGAATAGACATCCGTGCCGACGAAGCATTCGGTGATCGCGCCCTCGATGAAGTCATCGGCGGCGGCGGTGCCGTCGGCGGCGGGGGTCAGGATCGCGGGGTCGATCTCTTCCAGCAGCCCCTCGTCGCAAAGCCGCACGGCATCGGCATATTCGACCGAAGCCACGTCGATCGAGACGTTGCCGGCCTCGACCTGGGCCTTGACCGGGGTGGCGGGGTTGTCGGCGTCCGAGACCTGGACCTTCATGCCGGTCTTGGCCTCGAAGGGCTTGGCATAGGCCTCGACATGGCTCATGCCATAGGCTCCGCCCCAGGACAGCAGGTTGACCTGCTTGTCCTGCGCCTGGGCGGCGGCCGCGACGGTGACCAGCGCAGAGGTCAGTATCAGCGTGCGTTTCATCATAACTCCCTGGTTCCTTGCTCGATGCACACTCAGACCGGATCGAGGGCGCGGGCGTCCTCGGGATGCCAGCCGATCCGTATCGTCTGGCCGGGCGACAGCTTCACCTGGCCAAGCGTATTGCGGTATTTCATGACGAAATCGTCCTGGCCGGCGACATGCAGCCGCGCCCGCAGGATGTCGCCCATATAGATCACGTCGCGCACCTGCGCCTCGATGGTATGGGCGCCGGCCGGCATCAGCTCGGGCTTGAACTCGACCCGCTCGGGCCGGATCGAGACCGTGGTGACCTGCCCGACTTCGCGGATGTTGACGGCGGTGGCGTCGATCAGCTCGCCATTGCCCAGCCGCACCAGCGTCTTGTCGCCCTGAAGCTGCTCGATGGTGCCGCGCAACGCATTGTTCTCTCCGATGAAGCCGGCAACGAAGCTGTTCTCGGGCTGCTCATAGAGCACCGGCGGCGGCGCAAGCTGCTGGATGCGGCCGTCGTTGAACACGGCGATTCGGTCCGACATGGTCAGCGCCTCGCCCTGGTCGTGGGTCACATAGACCACGGTGATGCCCAGCCGGTCGTGCAGCGCCTTGATCTCGAACTGCATATGCTCGCGCAGCTGCTTGTCGAGCGCGCCCAGCGGCTCATCCATCAGCACCAGTTTGGGGTCGAAGACCAGCGCGCGCGCCAGAGCGATACGCTGCTGCTGGCCGCCCGAAAGCTGGGCCGGGCGGCGATTCTTGAACTGGCCCATCTGCACCATGTCGAGCGCGCGGGTGACGCGCGTCTCGCGCTCGTCCTTGCCCATGCCGCGCACTTCCAGCGGAAAGGACAGGTTCTCGCCCACGCTCATATGCGGGAACAGCGCATAGTTCTGGAACACCATGCCGATGCCGCGCCGGTGGGGCGGCACGTCGTTGATGTTGCGGCCGTCCAGCCGGATCTCGCCATGGGTCGCCGTCTCGAACCCCGCCAGCATCATCAGGCAGGTGGTCTTGCCCGAGCCGGACGGGCCAAGCATGGTCAGAAATTCGCCCTTGCCGATGGTCAGGTTCAGGTCTTTGACGACAAGTGTCTGGCCGTCATAGCTTTTCTGGACATGATCGAAGACAACGAAAGCGTCGTTGCCGGGGTCTGCTGTCACGATGCGGGCTCCCTGTTTCTATTGGTTCTTCGTTCCGCCCGCCAACAGTAATCGGCGCTTGTCGAGGAATGCAACTCACTTGTCGCCGCAGCCGGCAGGACGCAGGCGACGAAGGCGGTGTCGCATTGCGTCACTGCCCTTTCGCCCGGCAGATTCCGGTTTCAGGTGAAGGTTCGTGCAGCCCGTCGTTGCCGAGGCCCGGGCTTACGGTTTGCCCATGCGGGCCAGCTCCCGCTGCGGGACGGCGGGCGGATGGTAAAGCCCGGCCGCGCCCTCCTGACCCCGCCTCAGCACCGAAAGCGAGCCGTTCGCCTCGAGGATGGCGAACTTGACCTCGGAAAGATCGGTCACGCCCCTTTCGCGCAGCTTCAGGTAAAGCTCGTTCATGCCGATGCCCTGCCGGCGCAGGCGGTCGCCATGCACCCGGCCTTCGGTGACGACGATGCGCGGCCGGCCCTCGAAAAGCCGGGTCAGCAGGTCCGAGGACAGAATCGCCTCGTCCACCAGCTTGTTGAAGCCCGCGACCAGGAAGATCGCGAACATGGCGGGCAGCAGCGGCACATCCGGGTAGAACAGCGAATCCCCCACCGCCGAGCCGATGGCGATGACCAGCAGGAACTCGACGATGGAAAGCTGCGCCACCGTGCGCCCGCCCAGCCAGCGCATCAGGGCCAGCGTATAGAAATAGATGATGACAGTGCGGAAAAAGACCTCCCAGGCGAAGCCCAGGTCCTGGTCGCCCAGGAAGATGCGGTGAAGTTCCTCAAGCATGGCGGCTGCCCCCTGCCCGCGCCGGCTTTGCGCCAAGGGACAAGCCGCGATCCGGGGCGCGGGTTCCCCGCCGCCCGGCCGAATCCCGGCGACAGGAAGGCCCTAGACAGCCAGGAAACCGCCATCCACCGGCAGCACCGCGCCCGTGACCATGCGGCTGTCCTCCGAGAGCAGCAGCGCGATGCCCTGCGCGACCTCCTCGGCCTCGGCAAAGCGGTCCAGCGGATGGCGCACCATCATCGGCTGGCTTTTCGCCGGGTCGCTCCAGGCTTCGGCAGCCAGTTCGGTCAGGGTGATGGTGGGCGCCACGGCATTCACGCGGATGCCGTGCGGGCCAAGCTCCTTGGCCAGCACGCGGGTCGCGCCCTCCAGCCCTGCCTTGGAGGCGGCATAGCACAGGTGATCCTGAAAGCCGCGGTGACCGGCGATCGAGGTGATGTTGACGATGGCGCCGCCGCCCCCCGCCGCCACGCGGCCGCGGGCGAATTCCTGGCAGCAGATCAGCGCCGCGCGCAGGTTGATGCCCAAGACCGCCTCATAGCCGGCCTCGGTCATGTCCAGCACGCTTTCCAGCACGTTTATGCCGGCACTGTTGACGAGATAGTCGGCGGTCCCGGCCTCGGCCATGGCGGCGCGGGCAGCAACCGGATCGGCCAGATCGACGCGGATGCCGCGCGCGCCGATCTCGGCCGCGAGGCTGTCGAGGTCGGACTGGGTGCGGCTCAGCGCCACGACCTCGGCGCCGCGGGTGGCCATGAGCCGGGCGCAGGCCCGGCCGATGCCCTTGCCCGCGCCGGTGATGATGACGGTCTTGCCCGAGAATTGCATGGTCCCTCGCATGTTCAGGTGGACGGCAAAGCCGCCATGGTGGCGCGGATCTGCCGCGCCGTGGATTGCAGCGCCAGGAAGGCGGCGTGGCGCGCGTCCTGCCGCGCGCGGGCGGCGGGATCGGGGGCGCAGCGCATCGCGATGCGCGACATGGCGGGCATCGCGGTATGCAGGTCGGGATAGACCCCCGCCGCCACCGCGCCCAGCATGGCCGAGCCAAGCAGCACCGGCTCGGGGCATTCCGTCACCTCGACCGGCAGCCCGGTCGCATCCGCCAGGAGCTGCCGGGTCAGCGGATGCGCGCCGGCGCCGCCGCTGGTGCTGATCGTCTGGACCGGGGCGCCATGGGCGGCTTGGGTCTCGATGATCTGGCGCAGCCCGTAGCCAAGGCCGCAGATCCCCGCGACATAAAGCGCGATCAACGAATCCGGTCCGCTCTCCATCCCCTGCCCCATGACGACGGCGCGGGCATGGGGATCGGCGAAGGGGGCGCGGTTGCCCAGGAACTCGGGCACCACATGCAGCTCGTCGGCCAGCCGCACCGCAGCGCTGGCCTCGCCTGCCAGGTCCAGCGCCCGGTCGGCCAGCCATTGCGGCAGCGATTTGCCCGCCGCCTCGGCCAGAGCGGTGGCCTCGGCCGTGGCGGGATGCAGTTGCACCAGCTGGTCGATGGCGGCACCGGCGGCGGACTGGCCACCCTCGTTCAGCCACATGCCGGGCACCATGGCCGAGTAATAAGGCCCCCAGACGCCGGGCACGAAGGCCGGCTCGCGCGTCGTGGTCATGGTGCAGGACGAGGTGCCGAAGACATAGCCCAGGCATTTCGTCGCATCGCCCCCGGCCGCGACCGTGCCGACGCCGCCGGCATGGGCGTCGATCAGCCCCGCCGCGACCGCGGTGCCGGGGCGCAGCCCCATCGCCTCGGCGGCGGCCGCGGTCAGCCCCGCCCCCAGCGCAGTGCCGGGATCGACGACACGCGAACCGATGCGGGCGAAACCGTTATCGGCCAGGTCGCCCAGTCCGATCTGGCGGAAATAATCCGCATCCCAGCGCCCCTCATGCGCCAGATAGGTCCATTTGCAGGTCACGGTGCAGGCGGAACGCTCCAGCGCGCCGGTCGCCTTCCAGGTCAGGAAATCGGTCAGGTCGAAGAAATGCGCGGCCGCCGCATAGGTCTCGGGCCGGTTCTCGCGCAACCATAGCAGCTTCGGCGTCTCCATCTCGGGCGAGATGCGGCCGCCGACATATTTCAGCACGTCGTGGCCTTGCGCGTTGATGCGCTCGGCCTGTTCCACGGCGCGGTGGTCCATCCAGACGATGATGTCGCGCTCGGGATGGGCGGGATCGCCGACCGGCAGCGTGGCATCCCCCGCCCCGCGCACGACCAGCGAGCAAGTGGCGTCGAAGCCGATGCCCGCGACCTGCGCCGGATCGATCCCGGCGCGGGCCACGCTTTCCCGGACGGAATCGCACACGGCCCGCCAGACCTGCTCGCTGGACTGTTCGGCGACGATGCCGCGTTCGCGGTGCATCTCGATGGGGCACTTGGCGGTGGCAAGCAGCCTGCCTGCGCGGTCGACGACCCCGGCCCGGGCCGAGCCGGTTCCCACGTCGATGCCGATCAGATACTGGTCCATGGCGCTACTCCGTTCCGGGTGCCGGGCGTCAGACGCGGTCGAAATTGGTCGGCAACACCAGCATGTCGCGGATGGTGACGGTGCGCTTGCGGGTCAGCATGTATTCGACCGCATCGGCAACCTCTTCCGCATCGATCAGGCTGCCGGATTCCCTGGCCTTGCGCAAATTCTCCTCGGGCCAGTCGGCCAGCAGCGCCGAGACCACCGGGCCGGGCGAGACCTGCATGACGCGCACGCCATGCGGGATCATCTGCCGGCGCATGCCCTGGACAAAGCTGGTGATCGCCCATTTCGAGCCGGAATAGACCGGCTCCCACCAGGTCGGGAAATGGCCGGCGATCGAGCAGGTGACGACGATGTCGCCGGTTTTCCGCCGGGTCATGTGCGGCACCACGGCGCGGACGTTCTTCATCACCGCGTTGACGTTGAGGTTCAGCATCCGGTCGATGGCCTCGGGCGTCGTCTCGGTCAACTCGCCGCCGATATAGGTGCCGGCATTGCAATAGAGGATGTCGATGTGATCGACCTTGGCCAGGATCTCGGGGATCATCGCATTGCAGCTGTCGACGTCGAGCAGGTTCGTCACCTGCGGGATCGCCCTGTCGCCCAGCTTGCCGGCCAGTTCGGCCAGCGCCGCCTCGTTCCAGTCCACCATGACCACGGTGGCACCGCGATCCAGCAGCCGCCGGGTGGCGGCAAGGCCGATCCCCGAGGCCGCGCCGGTGATGACGGCGATCTTGCCGTCCAGCGATTCAGACATTCCATTCTCCTGTCTTTCTAATGGGTTGGGCGGGGCTCAGCGCCATTCGCGCCCGATGTAGATGGCCAGCAGGATGATCGCGCCCTTGATGACGTCCTGCAGATAGGGGTTGATGCCCATCAGGTTCAGGCCGTTGTTCAGGATGCCCAGCAGGACCGCGCCGATCAGCGTGCCCAGGATCAGTCCGCGCCCGCCCGAGATGGCGGTGCCGCCCAGCACCACGGCGGCGATGGCGTCAAGCTCGAAGCCCTGGCCGGCATTGGGCTGGCCGCTCATCAGCCGCCCGGTCAGGATCACCGCGGCCAAGGCCGAGGTCAGGCCCGAGATGCCATAGACTGCCAGCTTGACCCGCTGGGTCTTGACGCCGGAAAGCCGCGCCGCGGTCTCGTTGCCGCCAAGCGCATAGACATGGCGGCCAAAGGCAGTGCGCTGCAAGAGCACCCAGGCCAGGGCGTAGATCAGCACCATGATGATGACCGGGACCGGCACCACGCCGACGCGGCCCACCCCGAACCACGAGATCCAGCCGGGGATGCCGCTGATCGGATAGCCGCCCGAATAGATCAGGCCCAGCCCGCGCGCCATGCCCATGGTGGCCAGCGTCACGATGATCGCCGGCATCCGGCCCCAGGCGACCAGCACGCCGTTCGCCAGCCCGATGCCCAGGCCGATCAGCAGCCCGGTGAGCAGCGCCACCGGCGCCGGCAGGCCCATGTTGACCATCAGCCCGGCGCTGAGCGTGCCGACCAGCGCCATCACCGCGCCGACCGACAGGTCGATGCCGCCGGTCAGGATGACGAAGGTCATGCCCACCGCGAGGATGCCGACGACCGACACCTGCCGCAGCACGTTCATGATATTGTTCAGGCTGAAGAAATTGTCGCTGGCGAGCCCCATCAGGATCGATACGACGATCAGCCCGATCAGCGGCAGCGCCAGGGGCGAATGCAGCAGGCGGCCAAGCGAGAAGCCGCCGGTTTTCCCGGCCGAGCCGGTGTTTGCGTCATGCGACATGTTCAACTCTCCCGGTCGTGGCATGGGTCATGATGGTTTCGGAATTGATCTCGGCCCCCTCGACCATGGCCACGATCCCGCCCGAGCGGAACACGCAGACCCGGTCGGACATGCCGATCACCTCGGGCAGTTCGGACGAGATCATGATGATCGCCCCGCCCTTGGCGGTGAAGGCGCGCATCAGCGCATAGATTTCCGCCTTGGCGCCGACATCGATGCCGCGCGTCGGCTCGTCGAAGATCAGCACCTGCATGTCGTGGTTCAGCCAGCGGGCGATGACGACCTTTTGCTGGTTGCCGCCCGACAGCGTATCGACGCGGGCATGCGGCCCCTGCGCCTTGACCCGGACCTGCGCCATGGCGGTCTCGGTCGCGGCCAGTTCCTTTTTCAGGTCGATGAACCAGTGGTTCTTGCGATACTTGCCGTAATTGTTCAGCGAGACGTTCTGCAGGATCGAAAAGCTGGTGATCAGCCCCTGCTCCTTGCGGCTTTCGGGCAGCAGACCGATGCCATGCGCCAGCCCCTCGTCCGGGCCGCGAAAGCGTTTCTCGACCCCGTCCACCTTCACCTTGCAGCGTTGGGCCGGATACGCCCCCAGCATCGCCAGCACGGTTTCGGTGCGGCCCGAACCGACCAGCCCGGCAAAGCCCAGGATCTCGCCCTTGCGCAGCGCAAAGCGCGAGACGGGGCCGCCCTTCTTCAGCTGCACCTCCTCGACCTCGACGGCCAGCGGGGCGGCGGGGGCGGCGGCGGGCTTGGGCGGGAAGTTGTTCTCGATCCGGCGGCCGACCATCATCTCGACCAGCCGGTCGTTGTCGACCTCGGAAACCGCGCAGGAACCGACGAACTCACCGTCGCGCAGCACGGTGATGCGGTCGCAGATCTCGAATATCTCTTCCAGGTGATGCGAGATGAAGATGATCGCCACACCCTGCCGGCGCAGCTCGCGCATGACCTTGAACAGGTGCTCGACCTCCGAGGGGGTCAGGGTCGCGGTCGGCTCGTCCAGGACCAGGATGCGGGCGTCGAGCGACAACGCCTTGGCGATCTCGACGAATTGCTGCTCGGCGACGGACAGGCGATGCACCGGCACGTCCAGGGCCACATCGACGGCCAGCTGGCGCATGATCTCGGCAGCGCGCTTGCGCATCGCCTTGCGGTCAAGCATGCCCAGCGGCCCGCGCATCTCGCGCGCCAGGAACATGTTCTCGACCGCGTCGAGATAGGGGATCAGGCTGAATTCCTGGAACACGATGCCGATGCCGGCGGCGATGGCCTGGTCGTAATCGGCGAAATGGCGCTCGGTTCCCTCGATGTGGATCGTGCCCTCGCTGGGCTGGATGATGCCGCACAGGATCTTCATCAGCGTGGACTTGCCGGCGCCGTTCTCGCCCAGAAGCGCATGGACCTCGCCCGCGCGGACCTCCAGATCGACGCCGTGCAGCACCTCGATCTTGCCGAAGCTTTTTCGGATTCCGTTCAGTTCCAGCATCATGCCCTCCTGAATGGCTGGGAAATGTCCCGCCCCCGCGACATGCAGGGGCGGGAGCGGGGAGGAACCCTTACCAGCTGAACTCGGCAGCGTTCTCGGCGTCGACGACCATGACGTCGATCGGCACTTCCTTCGGCACCACGCGGGCGCCCCATTTCTGCGCCAGCGCCATGGCCAGGCCGACGCGGACCTGGTCGCGCGGGAATTGCGCGGTGGTCTCGATGAAGGGGCCGCCCGCGGCGATAGCCTGGACCGCCTCGGGTGCGCCGTCGACCGAGGTCAGCTTGATGTCCTTGCCCGAGCCCTGGATCGCCGCCAGCGCACCCATGGCGCCGCCGTCGTTGACCGAGAAGATGCCGGCCAGATTCGGATGCGACTGGATCATGTTCTCGACCACGCCCAACGCGACCGAACGGTCCTGGCGGCCGTTCTGGGTGGTGGCCAGGGTGATTTCCGGGAACTCTTCCAGCGCGGCCTTGCAGCCCTCGACGCGCTGAAGGATCGGCACGACCGGGATGCCGTCCAGGATCGCGACCTCGCCCTTGCCCTCCAGCGCCTCGCCCAGATACTTGCAGGACATGTAGCCCGCATCGCGGTTCTTCGAGCCGACGAAGGTATCGACCGGGCCGTTCGCGTTCGCATCGACCGCGACCACGGTGACGCCGGCGGCCTTGGCGGCGTGGACGGCGGCCTCGATCCCGGCGCTGTCGGTCGGGTTCAGCAGCAGGATGTCGATGTTCTGCTGCAGCATGTCCTCGACATCCGAGATCTGCTTGGCCACGTCATGGCCGGCATCGGTCACGACGACATCCGCGCCCAGGCTGGCGGCGGCTTCGTTCAGCGCCTCTTGCATGGACACGAAATAGGGGTTGTTGAGCTCCTGGAAGGTCATGCCGATCTTGAGCTTGTCCTGCGCGAGCGCCGGGGCCGCCAGCAGCGCCAGCGCCGCCGAGGCGGTAAGAAGTTTCGATTTCATCGGGGTTCCCTCCCATCTGGATGAAAGCAGGCAAAGCCTGCGCGTCTCCGGGCGGCGCCGCGCCACCCGAATTGGTGAATTCCGCAATGTCGGTTCTTGTCAGTCCGCCATGACCAGCGCCTTCTGGGCCGCGAATGTCGCGCGGAACTGCGAGGGCGACATTCCCTTGAGCTTCAGGAAATGCCGGTTGAAGTTCGACAGGTTCGAAAACCCGACCTCATAGCAGATCTCGGCCACCTTGATGTCGGGATCGGTCAAGAGCATCTGGCAGGCCAGGTCGACGCGCAACTGGTTGCGATAGCGCACCAGCGTGGTGCCGGTATGGCGCTTGAAGGCGCGGGAAAAGGCGCTTTGGCTTTGCCCGACCATCTCGGCCAGCTCGCCCTCTTCGATCTGCTCGGTCAGATGCTCGCGCAGATAGCCCAGCGCGCGGTTGATGCCGCCGTCATGGATGCGCGTCAGGTCCAGCTCGAAGCTGAGGCTGGCCAGCACCTCGTATTCCGGCGCATTGGCCAGCAGGTCCAGGATTTCCCAGAACAGCGCCAGCCGCCGCAGGCCCTGCGCCTCGACCAGCCGCTCCATCAGCGGACGGACGCGGGCGCTGGTCGCGTCGTCGAACAGCAAGCCGCGGCGCGAGCGCTCCAGCAGCGGACCCAGCGCCTGCATCTCGGGCATGGCGGTGCTGGCCTCGTCGATGAAGGCTTCGGGAAACTGGATGACCAGCGAGCGCAGCGGCACCGCCTCGCCGGGCGGGATGTCGCTGATCCAGTTCTGCGGCAGGTTGGGGCCGGTCATGATCAGCTGGCCGGGCCGGAAGCTGCCGACATGGTCGCCGATGTAGAATGTGCCCGAGGTCGCAACGACCAGGTGGATCTCGTATTCGGGATGGTAATGCCAGCGCACCGTGCGGAACGGATAGCCGTGCATCCACGCGGCGAAGGATTCGCCCTTGCGGATGTGGACCAGTTCCAGATCGGGTTGCATTGGCCTTCCTCCCTGCGTGCCGCGAGCCCTGCCGGGCCTGCCGCGAACGTCCAGGAACCATAAGCTTCAAGCCGTGCCGCGATCCACATCAGGGCCAAAAAAATACCGATACTTTTTTGACCGAAATCGCGCAGGAATTGAAGAGCCCTGCCGGAAACGGCGCGGCAGGAATTTGCTGCATGGCAGAAAGCCCATGCCGCATTGCAGCGACACGGGCCTGCTTTTTCTTGAAAACCTGATGTTGGCGCTATCAGGCGTCCGCTGCCGCCAGATCCCGCAGGCGCGGATAGGCGGCATGATAAGCCTCATACTTTTTCGCATAGGCTGCGGCCAGTTCAGGATCGGGCACAACTTCTGCACGAACGGCCGGCTTCGCGAAGACCCGCTCGGAGATGTCGCCGGTGGCGCAGGCGGCCGCCAGCCGGGCCGCCCCGAAGGCCGCGCCGAAATCGCCGTCCTCGGGTTCGAGCAGCGTGAGCCCGGTGGCCGAGGCCATGATTCGCAGCCATGCCCGCGACCGCGCGCCGCCGCCGACCGCATAGGCGGCCTCGATCGGCGTGCCGGCCTTGCGCAGCGCGTGGACGCAATCGGCGAATGCCATGGCCACGCCCTCCATCGCCGCCTGCGCCAGATCGGCCAACCCGGTGGCGCGGCGCAGGCCCAGGAAGGCGCCGGTGGCGTCGGGATCGTTCAGCGGCGTGCGCTCGCCCGAGAGATAGGGCAGGAACAGCACCGGAGAGGGCGCCGTCACATCGCCGACCAGCCCGGCAAGGTCGGGCACGGTTTTCCCGCTGATCTCGGACAGCCAGGTCAGGCTGTCGGTCGCCGACAGGATCACGCCCATCTGGTGCCAGGTGTCCGGCACGGCATGGCAGAAGGTATGCACCGCATCGCCGGTATTCGGCGCGTAAGCCTCGGTTGCGGCGAACAGCACGCCCGAGGTGCCCAGCGACAGGAAGCCGGTGCCCGGGGCCATCACCCCCATGCCGCAGGCCGTGGCGGCATTGTCGCCGCCGCCGCCCGCCACCGGCACGCGCGGGATGCCCCAGCGTTCGGCCAGGTCGGCGCGCAGATGGCCCGAAACGTCGCTGCCCTCGACCAGCGCCGGCATATGGGCGCGCGTCAGCCCGGTCGCCTGCAACAGCGCATCCGACCAATCGCGCCGGCGCACGTCCAGCCACAGCGTCCCGGCCGCGTCCGACATCTCGGCGACATGCTCGCCGGTCAGCCACAGCCGCAGGTAATCCTTGGGCAGCAGCACCTTGGCTGTCCGCTCAAAGATACCGGGTTCGTTCTGCGCCGCCCACAGCAGTTTCGGCGCGGTGAAGCCCGCCATCACCAGATTGCCGGCGATGCCATGGAAATCGGCGCGCGCGGTCAGTTCGGCGCATTGCGGGCCCGAGCGGCCGTCGTTCCACAGGATGCAGGGCCGCAGCACCTGGTCCGAGCCGTCCAGCAGCACCGCCCCATGCATGTGGCCGGACAGGCCGATGGCCTGCAACCGCGCCATTTCCTGCGGATGATCGCGCAGCAACGTGGCAATGGCAGCCTCTGTGCCGGCGATCCAGTCGGCGGGCGCCTGTTCGGACCAGCCGGGATGCGGGCGGCTGACGGTCAGCGCCGCATGGGCCACGCCGACGGTCGCGAAGGTTTCGTCCACCAGCATCGCCTTGATGCCCGAGGTGCCCAGGTCGATCCCCAGATACATGGCCTTACTCCGGCATGACGATCTGCAATTTCACGTCGGTCTCGCGCGCCAGGGCGGCACGGTCGAAACCGGCGATGCTCTCCTCGAAGGGGATCGAGGCCGAGATCAGCGGCTTGAGATCCACCTTGCCCGAGGCGATCAGCGCGATGGCGCGGTCATAGACATTGGCATAGCGGAACACCGTCTCGACCCGCAGTTCCTTGGCCTGCAGCCCGACGATATCGACCGGCACCGGATCGACCGGCATGCCGACCAGCACGATGGCGCCGCCCGGACGCGCAAGCTGGTGCATGGACAGGATCGCGGGCGCGGCGCCCGAGCATTCGAAGACGATGTCGGCGCCCCAGCCCCCGGTCGCCCCGGACACCGCCTCGGCCAGCGGGCGGTTGCGGATGTTCACCGTCTCGACGCCGTCATAGGCGCCGATGATGTCCAGCTTGGGCTGGGCAAGGTCGGCCACGATCACCCGCGCGCAACCGCCGGCCAGTGCGGCCAGCGCCACCATCATGCCGATGGGGCCCGCGCCCGTCACCACCGCCACGTCGCCCGGCTGGATGCGCGCCCGCAGCGCCGCCTGCATGCCGATGGCAAAGGGCTCGACCATCGCGCCCTCGGCAAAGCTCACGTTGTCGGGCAGCTTGTAGGTGAAGGCGGCCGGATGGATCACCTCGGGCGTCAGGCAGCCATGCACCGGCGGCGTCGCCCAGAAGGTCACGGCGGGATCGACATTGTAGATGCCCAGCTTGGCGGCGCGCGAGGTCGGGTCGGGAACCCCCGGCTCCATGCAGACCCGGTCGCCGGGCCTCAGGTGCGAAACCTCGGCCCCCACCTCGATCACCGTGCCCGCGGCCTCATGGCCCAGCACCATCGGCGCTTCGACGACGAAATGGCCGATCTTCCCATGCGTATAGTAATGCACGTCCGAGCCGCAGATCCCCACCGTATGGGTCTTGATCCGCACGTCCCTGGGGCCGAGCGTGCCGGGAATGTCGAAATCCCGCAGCGACAGCTTGCCCTTTTCTTCCAGCACCAGTGCCTTCATCGCCCGTCCTCCTGATGGCCGCGCCGCCTCCCGGCGCCCTCGACTCGCGTCTTTGGCGGCGAGTCGGGGCCACTGTAAACAGAAACCCGCATCACACGCGAGCTTTTGCCCATCAGAAGAATAAATGTATCAGTCTTTGATTGCGAAAACCATGCGCCGCAGGGCGGCAGCGACGCACGGCGCGCCAGAACCCGAGAATCGGGTCATTTCATCAGCCGGTCCTTGACCACCGGACCGACGGCGCCGAAATCCATCTGCCCGGCATGGCGCGTGCGCAGCTCGGCCATGACCCGGCCCATGTCGCGGATCGACTCGGCGCCCAGATCGGCGATGGCCTTGTCGATGGCGGCGCGGGTTTCCTCTGCGTCGAGCTGGCGCGGCAGATAGGACTGGATCACCTTGATCTCGTCCTGCTCGCGCTCGGCCAGTTCCAGCCGGCCGCCTTCCTCATAGGCTTTCGCCGATTCCTGGCGCTGCTTGACCATCTTGGACAGGATGGCGGTCAGGTCGGCATCGCTCAGCCCGGCCTCCTCGCCGCCTTCGGTGCGTGCGGCGATCTCGCGGTCCTTGATCGCGGCCGAGATCAGCCGCAGCGTCGAAAGCCGTGCTGCCTCCTTGGCTTTCATCGCCTCCTTGGTATCGGCCAGAATGCGTTCGCGCAGTCCCATGTGATCCTCGCTGAATGAATTGAGCCGGGTCGTGCCCGGCTTCGCCCCCGCCGTCAAGCCGTGCCCTCAACCCGGGCCGGGCTTCAAAGTTCCGCGCAAGGCCGGTTCCCGCCTTGACGCCCGCCCGCCCTTTACCTAGGTTCCCGCCGATTTACCCGGAGAGTGACGATGCCCCAGAAACCGACCGCATGTCTTGCGCTTGCCGACGGCACCGTGTTCCACGGCCAGGGCTTCGGCGCGGTCGGGGAAGTGGTGGCCGAACTGGTCTTCAACACCGCGATGACCGGCTATCAGGAGATCATGACCGATCCCTCCTATGCCAGCCAGATCGTGACCTTCACATTTCCCCATATCGGCAATACCGGCGTGACCGAGCAGGACGACGAGGCGCCCGAGCCCGTCGCCCCGGGCATCGTGGTGAAATGGGATCCGACCGAGCCCTCGAACTGGCGGGCCAGCGCCGATCTGGTCGACTGGATGGCCCGGCGCGGCCGCATCGGCATCGGCGGCGTCGACACCCGCCGCCTGACCCGCGCGATCCGCCAGCAGGGCTCGCCGCATGTCGTGCTGGCCCATGACCCCGAGGGGAATTTCGACATCGCCGCCATGGTCGCCAAGGCGCGCGACTGGCAGGGCATCGTCGGATTGGACCTCGCCAGGGAGGTCAGCTGCCGGCAAAGCTATCGCTGGGACGAGGGGCTGTGGTCCTGGCCCGGAACCTTTGGCCAGTCGGACGAGAAAAAGCCCTTCCGGGTCGTCGCCGTCGATTATGGCGCAAAGCACAACATCCTGCGCTCGCTGGCGCAAAGCGGTGCCGAGGTGACGGTCCTGCCGGCCACCGCCACCGCCGAGGAGGTGCTGGCCCACGACCCCGAGGGCGTGTTCCTGTCGAACGGCCCGGGCGATCCGGCCGCGACCGGCGAATATGCCGTGCCGATGATCCGCGAACTGCTGGGCAAGGACCTGCCGATCTTCGGGATCTGCCTTGGCCATCAGATGCTTGCACTGGCGCTTGGCGCCAGCACGATCAAGATGAACCACGGCCATCACGGCGCCAACCACCCCGTCAAGGACGTGGAAACCGGCAAGGTCGAGATCACCTCGATGAACCACGGCTTCGCGGTGGATGCGCAGACCCTACCCGAAGGCGTGATCGAGACCCATGTCAGCCTGTTCGACGGCTCGAATTGCGGGCTGCGGGTGGCCGACAGGCCGGTCTTCTCGGTGCAATATCACCCCGAGGCCAGCCCCGGCCCGCAGGACAGCGCCTATCTGTTCGACCGCTTTACCGAGGCGATGCGCAGCCGCCGCGGCTGATCGTTCCCGAAAAGGCCGCGATTAACCCGTTCTTAACCCTCTGGATGCCAGAGAGGGGGTCGGAATGACCCAGACCGGGAATCGCGCATGGCCCGCATCGTCCCTATCAGGCCCTTCGAAGGCATACCTGTCCTGGCGGCCTTGCCGGACCCCGCCGAGACGGTCGTGTCGGCCCGCGACCTGCGGCCGCTCGGCCAGATCCTGATCGAGGACGGCGCGGTCGACCCGCGCAACCTGTTCAAGGCGCTGGTCATGCGCCAGCGCCAGTCGGCACGGCTGGGCGAGATCCTGCTGGCGAACGGCTGGGTGCGGGAAGAGGCGCTGATCCGCGCCCTGTCCCGGCAATGGCGCGCCAGCGTGCTGGACCTGAAGGCGCTGCCGCCCGATCCGCGCCTGGTCGATGCGATGGGGGCGCAGCTTTGCCTGGCCGAAGGGGTGGTGCCCTGGCGGCGCGTCGGCGGGGTGACCTTCATCGCCACCGCCCGGCCAGAAGGATTCCAGGCGTTGCAGGACCGCCTGCCCCAGGATTTCGGCGCGGTGCGCATGTTGCTGTGTTCGGAAAACGCCGCGCGCGAGGCGATCCTGGCCCTGCGCCGCACCGCGCTGATCCGCCAGGCTGAAACCCGCGTTCCCGCCCATGAAAGCTGCCGCACCCGCAACGAGCGCCGCTTCGGCCGAATCGCCGTGATCCTGATCGCGGCAACGGTGCTGGGGTTGCTGCTGGCACCGATCGCGGTGATCGCCTTGCTGACGGGTTGGACGGTGCTGACGCTGATCGCCTCGGCCGCGTTGAAGCTGCTCTCCTTTGCCGCCATCCTGCGCCGGCACCGCCTGGACCGCGCCAAGGCCGAGGCCATGGCGCGCGATGCGATCCCGCCGCCCGAGATGACGGCACCGCTGCCGGTGATCTCGGTCATGGTGCCGCTGTTCGCCGAGGCCGATATCGCCGAAAAGCTGATCGGCCGGCTGTCGCGGCTGGACTACCCGCGCGAGTTGATGGACATCCTGATCGTGGTCGAGGAAACCGACAGCGTCACCTGCGCGGCGCTGGAGGACGCCCGTCTGCCCCGCTGGCTGCGGGTCGTGAAGGTGCCGGACGGGCCGGTGCGCACCAAGCCGCGGGCGCTGAACTATGCGCTGAACTTCTGCCGCGGCTCGATCATCGGGGTCTGGGATGCCGAGGACCGGCCCGAGCCCGGCCAGTTGCTCAAGGTCGCACGCGGCTTTCATTTCGCGCCGCCCGAGGTGGTCTGCCTGCAAGGCGTGCTGGACTATTACAACCCGCGCACCAACTGGCTGGCGCGCGCCTTTACCATCGAATACGCCTCGTGGTTCCGCGGCACGCTGGCCGGGGCGGCGGCGCTGGATCTGGTGGTGCCGCTGGGGGGAACCACGCTGTTCTTCCGCAGCGAGGCACTGGAAGAGGTCGGCGCCTGGGACGCCTGGAACGTGACCGAGGATGCCGACCTGGGCGTGCGCCTGACCCGGCGCGGCTATCGCACGCGGATGCTGGATACAGTGACGCATGAAGAGGCGAATTGCCGCCTGATCCCCTGGGTCAAGCAGCGGTCGCGCTGGCTCAAGGGCTTTGCCATGACCTGGGGTGTGCATATGCGCGACCCGGTGGCGCTGTGGCGCGATCTGGGCGCACGGCGCTTCATCGGCTTGCAGGTGCAGCTTTTCGCCTCGGTCTCGCAATATCTGCTGGCGCCGGTGCTGTGGAGCTTTTGGCTGCTCAGCCTCGGCCTGCCGCATCCGATGCGCGGGATGCTGTCAGGCATGCTGGGCGGCAATGCCATCGCCATCCTGTTCACGCTGTTCGTGGCCTCGGAACTGCTGAACATCGCCATCGGGCTTTGGGCGGTGCGCGGGCGGGGGCATCGCCACCTGCTGCCCTGGGTGCCGACGCTGCACCTGTATTTCCCGCTCGGCTGCCTGGCGGCCTGGAAGGCGATCTACGAGGTGGTGGCCAAGCCCTTCTACTGGGACAAGACGCAGCACGGCATCTTCGAGGCCGGCCAGGAAGAGGCGCCCGAGCCCGCACCCATCGCGCCGGGCAGGCTGATCCCGCTGCGCAAGGCGGCCGATCTGCATCCCTTGGCGCTGATTGCCGACCCGGCCATGCCTGCTCCGCGCTCGAAGCGCAACTGGGCCTTCCTGCGCGGCAAGCGCCTGACCGCATGAGGTTTCATAGGCACTTCGGACGGCGCGAAAGCAAGCAGCTCATCGGCCCCCACGGCAGTCGGCCGGGAAAGGCGGGAACCGGCCCGCATCGCCGGCGCCCACGCCGGGCAGGATCGCCCGGAGCGGCGCGATATTCCTATTCCGCCCGCACCTCGACCCCCGCCAGCACGCCGTCGATGACGGCGCCCGCCGTCGCGACGGTCTCGGCCAGCCGCTTGGCCAGATCCTCCAGCGAGGCCGTGCCGGTTTCGCGCAGCAGGAAGGCCTGCCCGCCCTTGCCCAGATTGTCCATGTCCAGCGGTTTTTCGGTCAGCAGCCGGCCGGCACATTGCAGATTCCACAGGAAGCGCCGGGCCGAGGCCAGCCTCTCGCCATCCTCGCGCCCGATCAGCCCGGTCCGCGGCCCGGTGCGCAATTGCGCCTGCACCGCGCGCGCGGACGAGCCGGCACGCAGCGCGAAACATTGCGCCAGCAATTCGATGTCCTGCAACCGGCCGCGGCCGATCTTGGCCTCCCAGGCGCCATCGGGTGCCTTGGCGGCAAAGATGCGGGCGCGCATCCCGGCCAGGTCCGGCATGACCCGAGGGTCCGAGCCGCGGTTTTGCAACACATCGACACGCAGCGCCTCGACCTCGCCGGCCAGCGCCGCGGCATCGGTGCCGCAGGTGCCGATCACCCGGGCACGGGTCAGGGCCAGATGCTCCCAGGTCCAGGCCTCGGTCATCTGGTAGTCGCGAAAGCTCTGCACCGAGGTCGCCACCGGCCCCTGCCGCCCCGAAGGACGCAGCCGCATGTCCACCTCGTAAAGCCGCCCGGCCGAGGTCGGCGCCGACAGCGCCGTGATCATCGCCTGGGTCAGCCGCGCATAATAGGCCCGCGTCGCCAGGGGCTTCGACCCCTCGGACACCTCTTGCCCGGCGGCGTCGTAAATGACGATGAGGTCCAGGTCGGACGAGGCATTGAGCTGTCGCGCCCCCAGCGAGCCCATGCCCAGCACCACCGCCCCCCGGCCCGGCGCCGGACCGTGCCTGCGGGCGAATTCCGCGGCCACCACCGGGAACAGCGCGGCGACCGCGGCATCGGCGACATCGGCATATTGCCCCCCTGCCTCCTCGGCACCGATCAGGCTGCGCAGGTGGTGGACGCCGATGCGGAACTGCCATTCATGCGCCCAGCGCCGTGCCGCATCCAGCGCCTGTTCATAGCCGCCATTGGGCCCCGTCAGCGCCGAATCCAGCAACTGGTCGATCTGACGGCGCAACTCGGCCATGCCCGGCCAGGCCGAGAAGAAGCTGCCGGCCAGCACCGCGTCCAGCACCTCGGCATGGCGCGCAAGATAGGCCGCAAGCCCGGGCGCGGTGCCGCAGATATCGACGATCAGTTCGATCAGTTGCGGATTGGCCTCGAAAAGCGAGAAAAGCTGCACCCCGGCGGGCAGCCCGGCCAGAAAGGCGTCGAACCGCGCCAGCGCCTCCTCGGCATGAGCGGCGGCGGTCAGGCGGGTCAGCAGATCGGGCTCGATCCGGGCAAAGACCTCGCGGCCGCGCGCCGAACGCAGGGCGGGATAGCTGCGCCAGCGTTCCACCATCGCCTCGGCCTCGGGGGAAAGCGTCGGCCGGGCGCGGCGCTCGCCGGGGGCAAAGAAATCGCCGGTCAGCGCCTCGACCCGGACCAGGCGTGCGGCCAGGCGCTCCGACCAGGCGGCGGTATCGGCATCGCCCATCATCCGGGCGATGGTCTCGACCCCCTCGGCCGAGTTCGGCAGCGTATGGGTCTGGGCGTCGTTCACCATCTGGATGCGGTGCTCGATCTCGCGATGCTCGCGGTAATGCGCGGTCAGTTCGCGGGCCACGTCGGGCGGCACCCAGCCCTTTTCGGCCAACCGCGCCAGCCCCTCGACCGTGCCGCGCACGCGCAGGTCGGGATCGCGGCCGCCGGCGATCAGCTGGCGGGTCTGGGTGAAGAATTCGATCTCGCGGATGCCGCCCTGGCCCAGCTTCATGTTGTGACCCGGCACCTCGATGCGGCCGGAGAGACCCTTGTGCTCGCGGATGCGCAGCCGCATGTCATGCGCGTCCTGGATGGTGGCGAAATCCAGGTGGCGCCGCCAGACGAAGGGGCGCAGCTCGCGCAGGAAACGCGCGCCCGCCGCCAGATCGCCCGCGCAGGCGCGTGCCTTGATATAGGCGCTGCGTTCCCAGGTGCGGCCCTCGGCCTCGTAATAGGCCAGCGCCGCCGAGATCGAGATGCAGACCGGCGTCACCGCGGCATCGGGTCGCAGCCGAAGGTCGGTGCGGAAGACATAGCCCTGATCGGTATTGTCCGAGATCGTCGCCGCCGCCTTGCGGGTGGCGCGGATCAGGCTGGCACGGGCCTCGTACTGGTCGTCCGGGGCATAGGCGCTGTCGTCGTAAAGCACGATCAGGTCGATGTCCGAGGAATAGTTCAGCTCTCCCGCGCCCATCTTGCCCATGGCCAGCGCCACGATGCCGCCGGCCTCGGCCCCGGTCGGGGGCAGCTTGCCGCGCGCCTGCTCGGCCGCGACATGGGCACGCAGCGCCAGGTCAGTGGCGCGGTCGGCCAGGTCGGTCAGCGCGCCGGTCACCTGCTCCAGCGTCCAGACGCCGCCCAGATCGGCCAGCGCCGCCCACAGCGCCACCCGCCGCTTGGCGCGGCGCAGCGCGGGGCCAAGGGCATCGGCGGAAAGCGTCTCGAACCCCGCCGTCTCGCGCGCGACGACATCCTCATGCGCCAGCGCCTCGGGCAGCCAGTCGGCTTCGCGCTCGATCAGCCCGGCCAGATAGGGGCTGCACCCGGCGGCCCCCCGGATCAGGTCGCCCAAGCGGGGATCGGCGATCCCGGTCGCCTGCAGCGCGGAAAGGCCGCGGGCGGGATCGGCAGGAATGGGCAGGCGGGTGATGCGGGCGGCGAAATCCATGGCCGCAGCCTAGCCGCAGCCCGCGCCGCGTCAATGCCGCGCGGATGGACCGGAACGTTCAAATCTTACGGTTTTCCATGCTTGGCGGCAGGGACAACTATTGCTAGGCTCAGCCCCAGAGCAATTGACCCCAGACACGCCGCAGCCGAAACGCGCAGACATGAGAATGACCCGACCGCATGCGCCCGCAAGCATGCTGCACCCCAGAAGCCGGGGGTGCGGCTGATGCGGCACACCCTGCCTCATGCGCCGCAATTCTATGTGACGGCTCCGCAGCCCTGCCCTTACCTGCACGGGCGGGCCGAGCGCAAGCTGTTCACCGCGCTGGCAGGCGATTCGGCCAATGAACTGAACAACGCCCTGTCGCGCCAGGGCTTTCGCCGCTCGCAGAATGTGCTTTACCGGC
Source organism: Paracoccus sp. SSJ (assembly GCF_030234105.1). Classification (NCBI taxonomy): domain Bacteria; kingdom Pseudomonadati; phylum Pseudomonadota; class Alphaproteobacteria; order Rhodobacterales; family Paracoccaceae; genus Paracoccus; species Paracoccus sp. SSJ. The sequence goes on from NZ_JASSPE010000014.1 coordinate 22,790, forward strand.
CCAGCTGCGAAAGCTGCGTCGCCTGCATGTCGGCGCGCATCCGGGTCTCGGAGTTCGAGCCCTCGCGCACGCAGCGCCGGATCGCGCGCAGGAACGCGCATCTGCGCCGGCTCGCCACCAGCGCCTGGGCAACCGAAGAGCAATACGAGCTGTTCCGCGCCTATCTGGACGAGCGCCATGCCGACGGCGGCATGGCCGACATGGACATCTTCGAATTCGCCGCGATGATCGAGGAGACGCCGGTGCGCACCCGCGTCATCGAATATCGCGCGCATCAGGGCGACAGCAGCGAAATCCCGCCCCCGCCCGACAGCGACCAACTGGTCGCGGTCTGCCTGACCGACGTGCTGGATGACGGGCTGAGCCTGGTCTACAGCTTCTACGACCCGGCGCTGGAAGGCTTCAGCCTGGGCACGCATATCATCCTGGACCATATCGACCTGGCCCGCAGCGCCGGCCTGCCCTTCGTCTATTTGGGCTATTGGGTGCCGGGCAGCCGCAAGATGGACTACAAGGCGAAATTCTCGGCGCTGGAGATCTACAAGGGCGGCGTCTGGCAGCCGATCGGCGACCCGGCGCAGCACACATCCGACATCCACCCCCTATCCATCGACCCCATCGTCGAGCAGGTGGCGCGCATCAATCTGCCGTCGAATCGGAGATGATTACCGAAAAGCCGGCGTACGGGTAAGAATATTTCAAGAATTTGCGACACCGGGTCATTTTCTTGGACAATCGCCATTGACCGCGCCGCGCCGCGCCCATAGTTTCCCGCGACGCAGCGGGGGCGGCTTCCCCGCCGTGTTTTTGTTCAGAGATGGAGAATGGGCATGTCCCGACAGATGACGGGTGCAAGGATGGTTATCGAAGCTCTGCGCGATCAGGGCGTCGATACGGTATTCGGCTATCCGGGCGGGGCGGTACTTCCCATTTATGACGAGATTTTCCAGCAGAACGACATCCGGCACATCCTGGTGCGCCACGAACAGGGCGCCGTCCACATGGCCGAGGGCTATGCCCGCTCGACCGGCAAGCCGGGGGTCGTCCTGGTCACCTCGGGACCTGGCGCGACCAATGCCGTCACCGGGCTGACCGATGCGCTGATGGATTCGATCCCCATCGTCGTGCTGACCGGGCAGGTTCCGACCTTCCTGATCGGCACCGACGGCTTCCAGGAGGCCGATACCATCGGCATCACCCGCCCCTGCACCAAGCATAACTGGCTGGTGAAAGAGACGGACGAGCTGGCGGCGACGATCCACAAGGCCTTCCACATCGCCACCTCGGGTCGTCCGGGGCCGGTGCTGATCGACATCCCGAAGGACGTGCAATTCGCCACCGGCGAATATGTCGGGCCGAAACAGATCGAGACACCCAGCTATCAGCCGGTGAAGAAAGGCGACCTGGCGACCATCACCCGGCTGGTCGAGCTGATGGAAACCGCCAAGCGGCCGATCTTCTATACCGGCGGCGGGGTGATCAATTCCGGCCCCGGCGCCAGCCAGCTTCTGCGCGAACTGGCCGAGGCGACGGGATTCCCGGTCACATCGACGCTGATGGGGCTGGGCGCCTATCCGGCCTCGGGGTCGAAATGGATCGGCATGCTGGGCATGCATGGCCTTTACGAGGCCAACATGGCCATGCACGACTGCGACCTGATGATCGCGGTCGGCGCGCGCTTCGACGACCGCATCACCGGGCGGGTCGCGGATTTCAGCCCCGGCTCGGTCAAGGCGCAGATCGACATCGACCCCAGCTCGATCAACAAGGTGATCCATGTCGACCTGCCCATCGTCGGCGATGTCGGCCATGTGCTGGAGGACATGCTGAAGGTCTGGAAATCCCGCGGCCGCAAGACCGATACCGAGGGACTGCGGGCATGGTGGGCACAGATCGAACAGTGGAAGGCGCGCAACTGCCTCGCCTATCGCAACTCGGACAAGGTCATCAAGCCGCAGCATGCCTTGCAGCGGCTGCAGGCGCTGACCGCGGGGCGCAGCCCCTATTTCACCACCGAGGTCGGCCAGCACCAGATGTGGGCGGCGCAGTTCCTGCATTTCGAGGATCCGAACCACTGGATGACCTCGGGCGGACTGGGCACGATGGGCTATGGCCTGCCAGCCTCGATCGGGGTGCAGGTCGCCCATCCCGAGGCGCTGGTCGTCAACGTCGCCGGCGAGGCGTCCTGGCTGATGAACATGCAGGAAATGGCGACGGCGGTGCAGTTCCGCGCGCCGGTCAAGCAGTTCATCCTGAATAACGAACGCCTGGGCATGGTGCGGCAATGGCAGCAATTGCTGCATGGCGAGCGCTATAGCCAGAGCTGGTCGGAAAGCCTGCCCGATTTCGTGAAGCTGGCCGAAGCCTTCGGCTGCGGCGGGCGCACGGTTTCGGACCCGGCCGATCTGGACGCCGCGATCCAGGAGATGATCGATTATGACGGTCCGTTCATCCTGGACGTGCTGGTCGAGAAGCACGAGAACTGCTTCCCGATGATCCCCTCGGGCAAGCCGCATAACGAGATGCTGCTGGGCGAGGCCTCGACCGAAGGCGCCATCACCGGCGCCGGCGCGGCCTTGGTCTGATTTAGGAGAAGAACATGGCGGCACTGAACATCCAGAAGGGCGCATCCAGCCATTCGGCCTATGACCTGCGCGACCCGAATGCCCAGGTCATCGAAAGCCATACGCTCGCGGTGCTGGTCGAGAACGAGCCGGGCGTGCTGGCGCGCGTCATCGGCCTGTTTTCCGGGCGCGGCTACAACATCGACAGTCTGACCGTGGCCGAGGTGGACCATCTTGGTCACCGTTCGCGCATCACCATCGTGACTCGCGGCACGCCCGCGGTGATCGAACAGATCAAGGCGCAGCTCGGCCGCATCGTCCCGGTGCACGAGGTCCACGACCTGACCGTCGAAGGCCCCAGCGTCGAGCGCGAGCTGGGCCTGTTCAAGGTCACGAGCAAGGGCGACAAGCGGGTCGAGGCGCTGCGGATCGCCGAGATCTTTCGCGCCAGCGTGGTCGATTCGACGTTGGAAAGCTTCGTCTTCGAAATCACCGGCACGCCCGAGAAACTGGACGCATTCGCCGATCTGATGCGCCCCCTGGGGCTGTCGGACCAGGCCCGCACCGGCGTCGCCGCGCTGGCGCGCGGCGCCTGAACGAATCAGCGGGCGGCCGCCAGTTTCAGCGGCCGCTCCAGCATCTCGCCTTCGGGGTTCGAGATCACCCGCAGCAAGGGGCGGGTCTGGTCGGGCTTCTCGCCCATCTCCCGCAGCAGGCCGGGCAGTTCCGAACGCTGGTTGCCGGCGACAAGGCAGACGAAGCGGGCATGACGCAAGCCGGCCTGCACTTCGAATTCAAGTTCGACCAGATCGCCCGCCTCGGGCCATTCGGTCGTGACGACAAGGTTCTCCTTGCCCTGAAGATAGGCCAGCGCGCCGTGATCCTCGCACCAGATCACAGCTTTTTCCTTGGCCGGACTGCTCCATAAAATAACCCCGATCATGAAAGCTCCTAAAGCAAAGCCGCCCGGACAATAATGGACGCAATCCAACCCTTGCGGGAAATTATCGGCAATTTCTCGCCTATGAAAGCAAATTTTGGCGGAACCGTTCAGTTTGAGCCCGGATTTGCAGGCAAATTGCACATTTACACCGGATTGGCCATCGAAATTCCCTGAGAATTACGGCTTTCCGTGACAAATCATGGATCTGGCGCAAGCAAGGACGCGATGCAGCAATGCAACAGCACCCGGCGTCATCGCACCCGGCCCGCCCGGTAATCGGCCACCGCGCGCGCCACCTGTCCCATGCGGGCGCTTCGGGACGGGTGCGTGCCCAGAATTTTGTCACCCGGATCGGGGATGCGGGCAAAAAACAGCGCACCGTGTTCGGGATCGAAACCGGCATTCAGCGTGATGATCGCCCCCAGGTAATCCGCTTCGAGTTCCCAATCCTTGGAATAATAGCGGGCACCCATCTGGGCACCGAAATCCTGCGCGGTGCGAATCGCCTCGGGATCGCCGCCATAGGCGCTGGCCAGCCCGCCCAGGATCACCGCACCCACGGTCGCGGCGCCGGTCTTGCGGTTGATATGGCCCAGGATGTGATGGCTCGCCTCATGTCCGACGACGAAGGCCAGTTCGTCGGCATTCCGCGCCTCGCCGATCAGCGAAAGGGTGAACCCGATGATCGGCCGGCCGCTGGGATCGACGGTCTGGAAGGCGTTCGGCTCCAATCCCGCTCGGTCATCGACGACGAACTGGAAGTCGCAATTGATCGGCTGGGTGCGGCGTTGCAGGCATTCACGCTCGACCGCCGGTTCCATGCGGCTGATCACCGCGATGAAGGTGCGGGCCGAGGCCGAGGCGTTCGCCGGCGTATCCGGCGCCGGCGTGATGGCGACATCCGGCCCACCGGGCTGCGGCACCCCCGGCTGCGGAACGGGCGCGGCGACACAGCCCGCCAGCACCAGCACGATCGCCGCCACCGCCTGCCATGTCCTGACCATCTGCCGCCCCCGCATATCCCTGGTTCGCGCCACTTTAGCCGGGCCTTTCATCCCGCGCCAAGCCCCGGGCTTGCCCTGGCCGCAATATCACGCGATTGTTGCAAAAAGCACGGAAGGATCGCCATGTTCACCATCGAGCATGATTTCGACGCGACCGTCATCACCCTGATCGACGAACTCCCCGAGGCCGAGGCGGGCTCGCGGCCGCTGAACGAGGATGTCGTGATCCAGAGTTTCGAGGATCGCGTGGTGGTCGAGCAATTCGACCCCGACACCGGCGAGCTGGCGCAGATCGTCCTGACCATCGAGCAGCTGGAGGAATTGCGCGCCGCGCTGAACCTGCCCGAAGGCAATTACCGGCTGCAGCGCGGCTAGTCGATGCGGAACAGCTTGTCGCGGGCGGTGGCGCCGCGCACCAGCACCAGCCGCGACTTGGCGACGCCCAGCGCCTTGGCCAGCAGCTTGACCACGGCGGCATTGGCCTTGCCGTCCTCGGGGACCGTGGTGACGGTGACGCGGATCGCCTCGCCGTCCAGGATCACCGCATTGCGCGAGGCGCGCGGCGTGACGCGCACGGCGATTTCGGCGCCGGGCCGGGCAAGATGGCTCAGATCGGTCATGCCCCTTTGAAGCCGCGCGCGGCGAAAAAGGCAATGCCGGCTGGCATAGGCCGGCCCGCACCGCTATCTGGAAGGCAGGACACGCGCGAACCCGACGAGGACCGAATGGAACATGCCGATCCCGCCACCCTTGCCTTCCTGCGCCGCCGCCGCTCGCATCCGCCGAAGCTGCTGACCGGCCCCGCCCCCTCGCGCGAGGCGCTGGCGGACCTGCTGGAACTGGCCGCCCGCGTGCCCGACCATGGCAAGCTGGAGCCCTGGCGCTTCGTGGTGCTGGGGCGCGATGCGCTGGACCGGCTGGCCCCGGTGCTGGCCGAGCATGTCCTGGCCAGAGGCGGGGACGAGGCCGCGGCGGAAAAGGCGCGCTCGGCCTTTGGCTCGCCGGTGATCGTGGCCGTGGTCTCGGCCCCCGTCGCAAGCCCGAAGGTGCCGGAATGGGAACAGTTCCTGTCGGCCGGGGCGGTCTGTCTGGAACTGGTGAACGCGGCGCTGGCGGCAGGCTATGGCGCGGCCTGGCTGACCGGCCCCGCGGCCGAGCCGGAATTCGCCCGCCCGCATCTGGGCATCGGCGAGGGCGAGCGCATCGTGGGGCTGGTCCATATCGGCCAGCGCGGCCCGACCCCGCCCGAGCGTCCGCGGCCGGATGTTGCGGCCAAGACCACCTTCCTGTGATGGTGCTGCGCGCGGTGATCCTCGCTTGGGGAGACCTGCTGCGGCCGCGTATCTTCGGCGTGGTCGCGCTTGGCGTGGCGCTGACGCTGTTGCTGTTCGTGGCGCTGCAAGCCGGCGCCTTCTGGGCGATCCGCGCCTTTGCGCCCGAGACGCTGACCCTGCCCTGGATCGGCCCCGTGCCGCTGGCACCCGCGCTGTCCTGGAGCTCGCTGCTGCTCTTTCCGCTGATGAGCATCTTCCTGATGATCCCGGTCGCGGCCGGCTTTTCGGGACTGTTCGCCGAGCGCGTCTCGGAAGCGGTCGAAGAGGTGCACTACCCCGCCCGCAAGGGCCTGCCGGTCGATTTCTGGGACGGGCTCTGGGAATCGCTGGCCGTGATGGGCGCGGTCATCCTGGTCACGCTGGTGACGCTGGTGCTGACGCCCTTCCTGGGCCCGCTGGCCTCGGTGCTGTTCTATGGCGGCAACGGCTGGCTTCTGGGGCGCGAGTTCTTCCAGATGGCGGCCCGGCGCCACCTACACGAACCGCAGGCGACCGCGCTGCGCCGCAGCCTGACGACGCAAGCCACGGCGCTGGGGGTGCTGATCGCGCTGCTGCTGACCGTGCCGGTGCTGAACGTGGTCATTCCGGTGCTGGCGGCGGCGGGGTTCACCCACCTTTTCCATATCAGCGCGTCCAGGCCTCAAGGTCTGCGCGGGTGATGACGCCGGCGACGATGACATAGGCGATCACGCCCCAGATCAGCGCAGCGATCAGCGTCGCCCACAGCACCTTCTTCTTCAGCTTCGGCTCATGCGGCGCACCGGCGGGCGTGCCGGGCGTGACCTGCCCGACATCGGCCTGGCTTTGCTGGCCGATCGGCAGCAGCACGAACAGCACCAGAAACCACAGCACGGCATAAAGGACGATGCCTCCGGTCAGGCTCATCAGACCTGCTCCAGCTCGATCAGGCAGCCGTTGAAGTCCTTGGGATGCAGGAACAGCACCGGCTTGCCATGCGCCCCGATCTTGGGCTCGCCATTGCCCAGCACGCGCGCACCCTCGGCCTTCAGCTTGTCGCGGGCGGCCAGGATATCCTCGACCTCGAAGCACATGTGATGGATGCCGCCCGAGGGATTCTTTTCCAGGAACCCCTTGATCGGGCTTGCGTCGCCCAGCGGATAGAGCAGTTCGATCTTGGTGTTCGGCAGTTCGATGAAGACGACGGTGACGCCGTGGTCGGGCTCGTCCTGCGGCGCACCGACCTTGGCGCCAAGGCTGTTTTCATATTGCGCGGCCGCGGCCTTCAGGTCGGGCACGGCGATGGCGACATGGTTCAGGCGTCCGATCATCACTTCCTCCGTCGTTTGCGCCCTTCTAGGGCGACAAGGCGGCGGGGGGAAGGAAAAGAAAGCGCCGTTAACCGCTTCTTAGGGGAATCGCGCGATCCTTGGGGCAGATGGAGATTCCCAGTTAGGATTTTACGAGATGGAACAGGAAAGGATCGGTGCGGACGCATTCCCCACCTGGCGGGTCACCCTGCCCAACCGGCCCCTGACCGGCCTGACGGTGCTGGTGATCGAGGATTCGCGCGTCGCCAGCGAGGCGGTGCGCCTGCTCTGCCTGCGCTCGGGCGCACGCATCCGCCGGGCCGACAGCATCCGCGCGGCCCTGCGGCATCTGCAGACCTATCGCCCGGGCGCGGTGATGGTGGATATGGGCCTGCCAGACGGCGACGGCGCCGACATGATCGCCACCATGGCCAAGGCGATGCCGCGGGTGCCGGTGATCCTGGGCATCTCGGGCGATCCGGCCAATCGCGACGCGGCGCTGAGGGCGGGGGCCGACGGCTTCCTGGCAAAGCCCATCGAAAGCCTGGCACTGTTTCAAGAGGCGATCCTGGCGGTCCTGCCGCCCGAGGCGCGGCCCCGGGGGTTGCGTGCGCTGCCCGACGACATGATCACCGCCGATCCCGAGGCGCTGCGCGACGATCTGGCGCATGTCGCCGATGTGCTGGCGCAGGCCGACGACACCGGCGCCATCGACTATATCGCGCGCTTCCTGGCCGGGGTGGCACGCTCGGCGCATGACCGGATGCTGGAGGATGCGGCGACAACGCTGGCGCAGGACCATGCCGACGGCCGGGCGCTGGCCATGGACGTGGCCCGGATCAGCGGGCTGGTGCAGGACCGGCTGGCGGCGGTCCGCATTTCGTGACGGTTCAGGCCACCGTCAACGCCGACAGGCTTTGCCGCTGGCGCCCCTGGGCATCGAAATTCCCGGGCGCGAGCCATGCGCGGTGCGCCGCGGCAAGGCGGGGCCAGTCCCGGTCGACGATGGCATACCAGGCCGTGTCGCGGTTGCGGCCCTTGTAGATCATGTGCTGGCGAAAGATGCCCTCGAAGGCGAAGCCATAGCGCAGCGCGGCCCGGCGCGAGGGGGCGTTCAGCGCGTCGCATTTCCACTCGACGCGGCGATAGCCCGCATCGAAGGCCCAGCCGATCATCAACGAGATCGCCTCGGTCGCCGCGGGGGTGCGCTGCATCGGGGGTGCGATCTCGATATGGCCGATCTCGATCACGCCGTTGGCGGGGTCGATGCGCATGAACGAGGCCAGGCCGCCCACCTTGCCGGTCGCACGGTCGCGCAGGGCATAGAAGCAGGGGTCGGATTTCGCAGCCATCTCTGCCTGCCAGCCGCGATAGGCCGGCAGATCGGCAAAGGGGCCATAGCCCAGATAGTCCCAGACCCAGTCCTGCCCCTGATTGGCCGCGAACAGATCCTCGGCATGACGATCCGGGCCCAGCCGCTCCAGCAGCACATGGCGGCCCTCGATCAGATCGGGCCCGGGTGCCGGGGGCGGGGTGAAGCCGGTGACGACAGGGCCGGTGGGACGGTCCTGCGCGGCCGGGGAATCGACGGCGACGGAGGGGCCGGGGCTGGCAGGGGAATCCTCAGGCATGGGCGGAACTCCGATGGGGCTCAGGCCAGCATTGCCGGATCGCCGCCAAGGTCAAGCCCGGGAAAGATCGTGCGCTCCAGCCTGTCCTGCCCGATCCCGAACAGCCCGTGCATGGCCCAGGCGGCATAAGCGCGAATATCGCGCACGGGCATCAGGTCGCGACCGGCGTAAAGCTGGCCCTCGCCCAGTCCCGGCCAGTCGCCGAAAGCGCGGCCACCCCGGATCGCGCCGCCGGCCATCAGCAGCGCCCCTCCGGTGCCGTGATCGGTGCCGCCCGAGCCGTTCTCGCGCACGGTGCGGCCAAATTCGGTCATGGCCAGCACGGCGGTTCGACCCCAGTTCGGCCCCAGCCCCTCGCGCAGCTTCAGGATCGCCGCCGCCAACCGATCCAGCCCCCGGCCAAGGACGGCATGCTGGTTGGCATGGCTGTCCCAGCCGGGGATCGAAAAGGCGGCGATGCGGCTTTCGGCATTCAGCCGGCTGGCCGCAAAGGCCGCCAGCGCCTCGGCATCGGCGGTCGGCCCCGGGTTCCGGCCGATATCCGTGGTCTCACCGCTGATCTGCACCGCGTCCTGCGCTGCCGCGCGGAACAGCGGATCGTCGTGGTAGACATGCTCCAGCAGCATCTGCGCCTGCGGCGACAGCTTCAACGAGGCGCGCGGCGCCCAGCTGAGATGCGCAGCCTTGCCGGCCAGGATCCTCATCTGCTCGACGCCGACGGCATAGGCGGTCTCGGCCGCGGCGCCGGGCGTAGCTTGCAACAGCCGGTTCAGCCAGCCGCCCACCCGCCAATCCACCGGCAAGTCGTTGCCGGTCCCGGCCTCCAGCAGATCCTGGCCGTCGAAATGGCTGCGCTTGTCGCGATAGGGGGTCGAGACGGCATGGGCGAAGGCCAGCTCGCCCCTCTGCCACAGCGGCAGAAGCGGTTCGAGCCGCGGGTGCAGCGCATAGAAGCCGTCGAGGTCCAGCGCCCCGCCTTCCGGCCCCACCGAAAGGCTGCGACGCAGCTTGCCCAGCATCGGGTCGCCATAGGGCTGAATCGCGTCGAGCCCGTCCATGGCACCGCGCAGGATGATGACGACAAGCCGGTTCTCACCCGGAAGCGCGGCGAAGGTCATCGAGTTCATCAGCGGGTGCGCCGCGGCCGAACAGCCGATCAGCGCAGCCCCTTTCAGAAACAGGCGTCGGTCCAGTTTCGGCATCCGTCCCTCCTATCGCCGGTTGAAATCGCCGGAGGCAAGGATCAGCGCCACGCCCTCGGCCGCGCTTTCCGCCTTGGGCACGGCCCAGGCCAGTTCCGCCGATTGCGTGCCGCCGAAGGCCGAGACCAGCATCTCGCGCGGGTCGGGTAGTTCGTCCAGCAGCAGGCGCGGGATGCGCAGCGACCAGTTGATGCGCGCGGCCAGGGTCTGGGGCGCGATCCAGGCATCGGCGCCTTCCGGCCAGCCATCCGGCCCCTTGGGCCGGCCCCAGGGCTGGCCCATGGCCTCGACCGGCCCCCAGGCGGCGCGGCGAAACTCGGGCAGTTCCAGCCGCGCGATCCGTTCGCCGCGAATACCCAGAGCCCTCAGCCCGGCCACGCAGAAATCGAAAGGCTGGCGCACCTTCTGCCGCAGGCCCGAGGCCAGGTCGGGATGGCTGGCCATCACGCGATAGACCTGCGGCAGGTCGCCGCCGCTGTCGCGCCAGATGGCCGCCATGGACTCGACCAGATCCTCGGAAGGGTCGTCCGAGACGAAATGCACCGCCAGCTTGCGCGACAGGTGCCGGGCCGTCTCGGGCCGGCGCGCGATGTCGCGAAAGGCGGCGCCGATGTCGTCGAGCCCGCCGCGCCGACCCCCGCCATAGGCCTGGCCCAGCACGGTTTCCGCCCCCGGCTCGGCCCAGGCGCGCTTGAAGGCGAACCCCTCCTGATGGGAAAAGCTCAGCCCGGTCAGCAGTTCGGCCAGTTCGCGCACGTCCTTCTGATCATAGCCGGCGCCCACCCCCAGCGAATGCAGTTCCAGAGCCTCGCGGGCGAGGTTCTCGTTCAGCCCCAGATGACGCTGGGGCCGGCGCCGGGCAAAAGGCGAGTTCGGCCCCCGGCTGGAGGTCTGGTCCAGATAGACCAGCATCATCGGATGGGTGTCGGCGGCCAGAAACATATCCTCGAAACGGCCATTCACATGCGGGCGGATCGCCTCGTCCACGAAGGCCATCGCCAGGGCGTTGTTCACCTTGTTGATCGCGCGGACGGTGAAGTGATCGCTCCAGAACTGCACCAGCCTCTCGCCGAAGCCGATCGGATCGTCCAGGGCGCGGATCACCCGGCGGCGCAGGTCCTCGAGCGGCAGGGTGCCAAGCAGCCGGCCGGCCTCCTGCGCCTCGGGCGGTTCGGGCCGATCCTCGCGCAGGGCCTGCAGGCCCAGGCGGAACCGGGTCGCGATCTCGCGGGCCGTGTCGGTGGTCACCGCCTCGGGGCCCGGACCGGCATTGGCGGCTCCGGCCAGCACCGCCTCGACATCGGCGGGCGGCGGCATCAGCGGCGACAGGCCAAAGCCCAGACGGATCGCCGCCAATTCGGGAAACCCAAAGCTCATGCAATCATCCTTGCAGGGGAAATCGCCCCATGCGCAAGGTTATGGCACGGCCCCGACCCAAGGTCAGATCACGCTTTCCTCAGCATGCGGCGCCGCGGCAAGACCCTGCCGATGCGCCGCAACGGGTCACTCGCGCGGCAGAACGCGCAGGCGCAATTCGCGCAGCTGCTCGTTGGTCGGCTCGCTGGGGGCGCCCATCATCAGGTCCTCGGCGCGCTGGTTCATCGGGAACATGATGACCTCGCGGATATTCACCTCGTCGGCCAGCAGCATGACGATGCGGTCGATGCCCGCCGCGCAGCCGCCATGCGGGGGCGCGCCATAGCGGAACGCCTTGACCATGCCGCCGAACCGCTTTTCCACCTCGTCCCGGCCATAGCCGGCCAATTCGAAGGCGCGGAACATGATTTCGGGGCGGTGGTTTCGGATCGCGCCCGAAACCAGCTCGTAGCCGTTGCAGGCCAGATCGTATTGATAGCCCATGACCGCCAGCGGATCGCCCTCTAGCGCATCGAGTCCGCCCTGCGGCATCGAGAAGGGGTTGTGGCTGAAGTCGATCCGGCCGTCCTCGCCCTTCTCATACATCGGGAAATCGACGATCCAGGCGAATTTGAACTGGTTCTCGTCGATCAGGCCAAGCTCGCGGCCGATCTCGTTGCGGGCGCGGCCGGCGACGGCTTCGAATGTCTCGGGCTTGCCGCCCAGGAAGAAGGCTGCGTCCCCTTCGCCCAGGCCAAGCTGGGTGCGGATCGCCTCGGTCTTTTCGGGGCCGAGCGCCTTGGCGATGGGACCGGCGGCCTCGGTCGTGCCATCCTCGGCCTTGCGCCAGAAGATATAGCCCATGCCGGGCAGGCCCTGGCCTTGCGCGAAGGCGTTCATGCGGTCGGCGAACTTGCGCGAGCCGCCGCCCGGCGCCGGGATGGCGCGGACCTCGGTGCCGTCCTGTTCCAGCAGTTTCGCGAAGATCGCGAAGCCCGAGCCGCGGAAATGGTCCGAAACCACCTGCATTTCGATGGGGTTGCGCAGGTCGGGCTTGTCCGAGCCGTATTTCAGCATCGCCTCGGCATAGGGGATGCGCGGCCAGTCCGTATCGACCCGGCGACCGCCGCCGAATTCCTCGAACAGCCCCTGGATTACCGGCTGAATGGCGCGGAACACATCCTCCTGCTCGACGAAGGACATCTCCAGGTCAAGCTGGTAGAAATCGGTGGGCGAGCGGTCGGCGCGCGGGTCCTCGTCGCGGAAGCAGGGCGCGATCTGGAAATACTTGTCAAAGCCCGCGACCATGATCAGCTGCTTGAACTGCTGCGGCGCCTGCGGCAGGGCATAGAACTTGCCCGGATGCAGGCGCGAGGGCACCAGGAAGTCGCGCGCCCCTTCGGGCGAGCTGGCGGTGATGATCGGGGTCTGGAACTCGGTGAAGCCCTGGTCCCACATCGCATCGCGCAGCCATTTCACCACGCGCGAGCGCAGCATGATGTTGTTGTGCAGGCTTTCGCGGCGCAGGTCGAGGAAGCGATAGGTCAGCCGCGTCTCCTCGGGATAGTCCTGGTCGCCGAAGACCGGCAGCGGCAGGTCGTCCGCGGCGCCCAGAACCTCCATCGCGGTGGCATAGACCTCGATCTCGCCGGTGGGCAGCTTGGGATTGACCAGGCTCGGGTCGCGCAGCTTGACCCGGCCGTCGATGCGGATCACCGTCTCGGCACGCAGCTTTTCCAGCGCCGCGAAGGCGGGCGAGTCGCTGTCGGCGATTACCTGGGTGATGCCGTAATGGTCGCGCAGGTCGATGAACAGCACCCCGCCATGGTCCCGGACCCGGTGGACCCAACCGGACAGGCGGATTTCGGACCCGGCGGCAGCGGCGGTCAGTTCGCCGCAGGTATGGCTGCGATAGGCGCTCATCGTTTTTCCCCTTGCGTATCGGCCCCGCATGAACCGCGCCGCGCGGGCGAAGTCAAGCAATCAGAACGGCCTCACCACGTTGCCGGTGTAGAAATAGGCGCCCATGCCGACCGCGAAGAGCACATTGCCCGCCACCGCATGCAGGACCCAGGCCGAGGGAAAGCCGCGCTCCAGATAGGCGCGGGCAAAGAACCAGCCGCCGACGAAGGTCAGGATCGCCACCACCCAGGACCAATACATCAGGTGGGCAAAGGAAAACACCGCCGCGTTCAGCGCGATCGCCGCCCGCCCCGCCGGCAGAAGCACGGCGTAGCGGTGAAAGAACAGCGGCCGGAAGATCAGCTCCTGCGGCAGGGCCGAGAGGATCGGATAGAACACCCAGATCACCGGCAGGAATTCGGGCCGGTGCCGCACGATCTGGAAGATCGAGTTCGGGCTGCTGAGCGACAGGATCGCCAGCCCCGACAGCAGGGTGGCCAGCGCGATGGCCACGATCTCGCGCCAGGGCAGCCGGCTCCAGCCGCGCACCAGGCTGTGCCAGTGAAAGCCGCCGGTGCGCCACAAGAGCCCCAGCCCGGCAAGGCTGAACACCGCCAGCGCCTCGAACAGCATATGGCCGGGCAGGAACAGCGCGATGACCAGCGGCGCCCCGGCATAGAGCGCCGCGAACTCGGCCCAGAGCAGGCCGCGGCTTACTGGAGGCGCTGGTTCAGCCATACCCGCCACTGCGCCGGCGAGCCGGCAAAGACGTTCAGGTCCACGTTGCCCTTGATCCCGGGAACGATGCCGGTGCCGGTATATTGCCAGAAGCTGTAGCGCTGGCCGGGATAGACGATGCGCGGATGGCCGGCGACCGAGCGCAGCCAGAACTCCTCGGGCCAGGAACCCAGGTTGTTGTCGCGATAGAAGTCCACCGTGGTGTAGATGATCGGGCGCTGGCCGTAATGCCGGTGCAGGATGTCCTTGAAGATCTTGGCCTCGCGCAGCACCTCATGGCTTGGCGGACGATGCGGGCAGGTCTTGGAGGCTGTCCATTCCAGGTCCAGGACCGGCGGCATCGCACCGCGCTCCCGGGGCACGTTGGCGATGAACCAGGCCGCCTGCTCCGAACCCGAGCGGCAGAAGTAGAAGTAGTGATAGGCGCCGCGCGGAATGCGCGCCTGCGCCGCCTCGCGCCAGTAGCGGCGGAAGTTCGGGTCGGAATGGTCGCCGCCCTCGGTCGCCTTGATGAAGGCGAAGCTGATGCCCGAGCTGCGCACGCGGTTCCAGTCGATGTCGCCCTGCCAGCGCGAGATGTCGATGCCATGCACCGGATGGTCATAGGGATGCCCGCCCACCCACGGATGCGGCGCGCTGTCGCCGAATTGCGGGCCGCGGCCCTGCCCCGCCATCACTGCCGGCCCGCTGGAGGGCCCCCCGCACGAGGCCAGCACAACCAGCGCCAGCACCGCCATAATCTTGCCCAGGAATGTCATCTCTGCCCTCTGCCCGCACCTTTCGGCGCCTTTGCCCCCGCGCCTGTGTTCGGCGCCTGTCCGTCCTTATCGCAAAGCTGCGGCGCTCTGTCACGATGGCGTGACAGTCACGAGTTTGTCAGCGCCGGACTCTCGACGCTGCGCCGGGTGCGGGGCGACAGGGATCGGGGGCCTTGAGCCCTTTTTGCGGGCAGACGCCACCCCATGCCCGGCGGATCATCGAGCCGTGATTTCGCCAGGAACAGCAATTTCGGCAAGGTCCGGGTAAAGCTCGATCAACTCGGGCATGAGCGTATCGTCGCTGAGAGGTGTGATGAACAACTGCCCGTCATCCATGCTTGCCAGCGCAAGATATGTCAGCTCGAACGTCTCGCCGTTTCCCTTGAAGGTCCGGCTATAGGGAAGCAGGGCATAATCGCGGCCCGCGGATGTTTTTCCGAACCGGGCTGCATCAAGGTCGCTGGGCAAGCCGATCTGATCGCGTGGCTGCGCGTTGACCGGAGACAGCAGAACCAGCATGGCCAGAATTGCTGCGACCTTTCCCGTGTTCTGAAAAAGGGCTGAAACCCGTTTCATTTTTCATTTCCGATTGGCGATGGCGAAAGCCATATCATCGCCATTTCCGCCGCTGCTTCAGTCCGCCTCGGGCACCAGCTTGCCGGGGTTCAGCACGCCCTCGGGGTCCAGCGCCTGCTTGACCGCCGCCATCACGCCGATGGCCGCACCGTGCTGGGCGGGCATCAGGGGCTTCTTGCCGATGCCCACGCCATGCTCGCCGGTAATGGTGCCGCCCACCGCGATCGCACGCTCCGCCATGCGCAGCGCCACGCGCTTGGCGGCGGCAAGCTCGGCCTCGTCGCCGGGCATCACCAGGATCTGGGCGTGGAAGTTGCCGTCGCCGACATGGCCGACGATGGGGCCCAGCAGGCCCTCGGCGCGGATGTCCTCGGCCGCCGCGGCCACTGCGGCGGGCAGGTGCGACATCGGCACGCAGACATCCGTCACCACCGCCGTCGCCCCCGGCCGCAGGGCCAGGCACGAGCGATAGGCGTTGTGCCGCATCTTCCACAGCGCCGCACGCGCCTCGGGCGTGGTCGCCCAGTCGAAGCCGGTGCCGCCGAACTCGCCCGCCAGCGCGCCGAAGCTTTCGGCATCGCCCTTGACCGAGGCGGGCGCGCCGTGGAACTCGACCATCAGGTGCGGACCCTCGTGCATCTGCGTGCCCGAGGCATGGTTGAAGGCGCGCACCACATCGGCGTCGATGAACTCGATCCGCGCCATGGGGATGCCCGACTGGATCGTCGCGGTGACGCATTCCACCGCCTGCTCCAGCGTCGGAAAGCCGCAGACGGCCGAGGCGACCTCCTCGGGCTGGCCGTGCAGGCGCAGCGTCAGTTCGGTGATGATGCCCAGCGTGCCCTCGGAGCCGACGAACAGCGCCGTCAGATCATAGCCGGCGCTGGATTTCGCCGCCCGCGTGCCGGTGCGGATCACCTGCCCGTCGGCCAGCACCACCTCCAGCGCCAACACGTTGTCGCGCATGGTGCCGTAGCGGACGGCCGTGGTCCCCGAGGCGCGCGTCGCCGCCATGCCGCCCAGCGACGCATTGGCGCCGGGATCGACCGGGAAGAACAGCCCGGTCGCGCGCAATTCGGTATTCAGTGCCTCGCGCGTGCAGCCGGGCTGGACGCTGACCTGCATGTCCTCGGCCCGGATCTCCACCACGCGGTCCATCTTCGTCAGGTCGATCACCAGTCCGCCCTGCGGCGCCAGCGCCTGCCCCTCCAGCGAGGTGCCGGTGCCCCAGCCGATCATCGGCACGCGATGCGCGTGGCAGATGGCGGCGATGCGCGAGACCTCGTCGGTCGAGACGGGCCAGGCCACGGCATCGGGCGGCGGCGCGCGGTGAAAGGTCTCGGACTGGGCGTGCAGCTCGCGGTCGGCGCCGCTGGTGGAAAGGCGCGCGCCCAGAAGCGCGGCAAGCGCGTCGAGCGCCGGGGCGGGAATCGGCATGGGAGACCTCCTGCTGCTGTCACGGCAGTTGATAGTCCCGGCGCCGGTGCAAGGGCAAGCCGGGCTCAGGCCCTTGCGCCCAGCGCGCCCTTGACCGCCTCAATGGCGGGGGTGACGGCGTAATGCGCGACCGGGATCAGGATCATGCCCCAGATCACCCCGAAGATGCCGTCGAAGAAGGCGGTGGTGATCCAGGCGGCAAGCCCCGGCGCGGCGGGCAGGGCATGGGCCGCCGCTTCGGCCACGCCATGGATCCATTCATAGGGCTGGTGCTGGCCCAGCTCGTGCAGCCCGTGGATGACGATCTGGCCGCCGACCCAGATCATCGCCGCGGTGCCGACGACGGTCAGCGCCTTCATGAAACCCGGCATGACATGCACGATGCCGCGCCCCAGCCACGCCAGGGGTCCGCCGCGTTCGTGCAGGTGCAGGCCGAAATCGTCGGCCTTCACGATCAGCGCGACGAAGCCGTAGACCGCGACGGTGATGCCCACCGCCACCACGGCCAGGATCAGCGCCTTCATCCAGATCGCGTCGCCGTTCGGGATCGTGGCCAGGGCGATGGTCATGATCTCGGCCGAGAGGATGAAATCGGTCTTGATCGCGCCGCGCACCCGTTCCTCTTCCAGCCCGGCGGCGCCTTCCTCGGTGACCTTCAGATGCGGCTCGTTCACCTTGTGGTGGCTGAGCGCGTGCACGAGCTTCTCGGCCCCCTCGAAGCACAGGTAGGACCCGCCGAGCATCAGCAGGGGCGTGATCGCCCAGGGTGCAAAGGCCGACAGGATCAGCGCGACGGGCAGCAGGATCACCAGCTTGTTGTAAAGCGAGCCGCGCGCGATCTTCATCACGATCGGCACCTCGCGCGCGGCGGAAAAGCCGTGGACGTATTTCGGCGTCACCGCCGCGTCGTCGATCACCGCGCCGGCGGCCTTGGCGCCCGCCTTGGCCGCCTGCCCCGCCACATCGTCGACCGAAGCCGCCGCGATCTTGGCGATCCCCGCCACGTCGTCCAGCAGCGCCAGCAATCCGCTCATGCCCGTTTCCCGTCCCCAAGGTTCCGACGCGCCACCTTACGGGGCGCCCCATGCTTGCGCAATTCGCAGCCGCGGCAATGGTTCCGCGCCCCGGCCCGGCTTGCACCCGCGCGGGGAATCATTCATCAAGCATGGGACAATCGAAAGGGCCGCCCATGCTGGATCAGAACGCGAAACCGACCGAAGAGATCGACCTGCGCGAGGTCTTTGGTCTAGACAGCGACATGAAGGTCAAGGGCTTTGCCGAACGCTCGGACCGCGTGCCCGACATCGATTCGACCTACAAGTTCGACCCCGACACCACCTTGGCGATCCTGGCGGGCTTTGCCTATAACCGCCGGGTGATGATCCAGGGCTATCACGGCACCGGGAAATCGACGCATATCGAGCAGGTGGCGGCACGGCTGAACTGGCCCTGCGTGCGGGTGAACCTGGACAGCCACGTCTCGCGCATCGACCTGATCGGCAAGGACGCGATCAAGCTGGTGGACGGCAAGCAGGTCACGGTGTTCCACGAGGGCATCCTGCCCTGGGCGCTGCGCAACCCGACCGCCATCGTCTTCGACGAATACGACGCCGGCCGCGCCGACGTGATGTTCGTGATCCAGCGCGTGCTGGAGGCGGACGGCAAGCTGACGCTTCTGGACCAGAACGAGGTCATCACGCCGAACCCCTATTTCCGCCTGTTCGCCACCGCGAACACGGTGGGCCTGGGCGACACGACCGGCCTTTACCACGGCACGCAGCAGATCAACCAGGGCCAGATGGACCGCTGGTCGCTGGTCTCGACGCTGAACTACCTGAGCCACGACGCCGAGGCTGCCATCGTGCTGGCCAAGAACCCGACCTACAACACCGAGAAGGGCCGCAAGATCATCAACCAGATGGTGACGCTGGCCGACCTGACGCGGACCGCCTTCATGCAGGGCGACCTGTCGACGGTGATGAGTCCGCGCACGGTGATCGCCTGGGCGCAGAACGCCCGCATCTTCGGCGACAACGTGGGCTATGCGTTCCGGCTGACCTTCCTGAACAAATGCGACGAGTTGGAACGGCAGACCGTGGCCGAGTTCTATCAGCGCCTGTTCGACGAGGAACTGCCGGAAAGCGCGGCGGTCAAGGCGGGGTGATATGGCAGAAGGCGGTTATAACGATCCTCGAACTATAACCGCCGTTATTGCGGCAGCAATCTCGTTTATTGCTGCAGCATTATCAGCCTACTTCAACTACTTATCGCGACGAACCTCCCATACCTCGATCAAAATTGCGCGCTTCAATGCGCAGCAATCTGAGAGGGCGAGGATCCTCTCGTGGGGACAGGAAGCGATGGATGCCATCTCTGCCGTGTATATCCTTCTTCTTATGCCCTCGACGGAGAGCTTTCTTGATAAGAGAAAGGATTGTTTGTCGAAATTGACATCATTAATTGATCGTGGGCGCTGGTTGCTTCCCAATCTTCAGCACACGTCATACGGGAAAAACAAGGAGAGTGCCTATACTGGGTTTCGGCAGGCTCCGCTCGACGATCTTGTTGATGTTTATGACATTCTCTTTGCCGCAGATAGCATTCAAGAGTGTCCAAGAATCGTCGCAAAAGTGATGAAGTCCAAGAGGCGATTTGCATCAGCCATCCAAGAAAAGCTGGAGCCCCGCGCAGTTGAAGCCGACCTCAAAAAACTAGGCGACGGCATAAAATGAAAAAATCCGACAACCCCGCCGATCCGTTCAAGAAGGCCCTGACCGAGGCCACGCGCGCGCTGGCCGAGGATCACGAGCTGAACGTGACCTTCTCCGCCGATCCCTCGGGCGTGGCGGGCGATACCATGCGCCTGCCGCAGGTCAGCCGCCGCATGACCCGCGACGAGGTGCTGCTGGCGCGCGGCACCGCCGATGCCCTGGCGATGAAGCTGCGCCACCACGACGCCGGAACCCATGCGAAATACGCCCCCGCTGGCCCGATGGCGCGCGACCTCTACGAGGCGATGGAGACCGCGCGCTGCGAGGCGCTGGGGGCCCGCGACATGCCCGGGGCGCTGTCGAACATCGACGCCAAGCTGGGACAGGAGGCCGAGCGCAAGGGCTACGGCCAGATCAAGGCCCCGGCCGACGCGCCGCTGGCGGTGGCGGCGGGCTATATCGTGCGGCAGGCGGCGACGGGCCGCGCCCTGCCCTCGGCCGCGCAGCATGTCGCGGACCTGTGGCGCCCGTTCATCGAGGAACAGGCCGGCGCCGATCTCGATCATGTGGGCGAGGTGCTGGCCGACCAGGCCGCCTTCGCCCGGCTCGCCCGCAAGGTGATCGCCGACCTGGGCTATGGCGACCAGTTGGGCGAAGACCCCGACGAGCCGCAGGAGGACGAGGCCGACGAGAACGCCGAGCAAGACGAAGAGGCCGGCGACAACCAGTCCCGCGACCAGAACCAGGACGAAGACGCCGAGGCCAGCCCCGAGCGCACGCAGGACCAGACGCAGGACGAACGCCAGGCTCAGGTCAGCATGGACGACCAGTCCGACGAGGAGCTGGTGGACGAGGCCGAGATGTCCGAGGCCGAGACGCCCCCCGACCTGCCGCCGCAGGTCAGCGAGGCAAGCCCGGAATACCGCGTCTATACCCAGGAATTCGACGAGGAGATCCGCGCCGAGGATCTGGCAGACCCCGCGGAGCTGGAGCGGCTGCGCGCCTATCTGGACAAGCAGCTGGAGCCCTTGCGCGGCGCCGTCTCGCGGCTGGCGAACAAGCTGCAACGGCGCCTGCAGGCGCAGCAGAACCGCAGCTGGGAATTCGACAAGGAAGAGGGCGTTCTGGATGCCGGGCGCCTGGCCCGCGTGGTGGCGAACCCGACGACGCCGCTGAGTTTCAAGGTCGAGAAGGATACCGAATTCCGCGACACGGTGGTCACGCTGCTTCTGGATAATTCCGGCTCGATGCGCGGCCGGCCGATCTCCATCGCCGCGATCTGCGCCGACGTGCTGGCCCGCACGCTGGAACGCAGCCAGGTCAAGGTCGAGATCCTGGGCTTTACCACCCGCGCCTGGAAGGGCGGACAGAGCCGCGAGAAATGGCTGGCCGCCGGCCGGCCGGCGCAGCCGGGGCGGCTCAATGACCTGCGCCATATCATCTACAAGGCCGCCGATG
This sequence comes from Paracoccus sp. SSJ, assembly GCF_030234105.1. Taxonomy (NCBI): domain Bacteria; kingdom Pseudomonadati; phylum Pseudomonadota; class Alphaproteobacteria; order Rhodobacterales; family Paracoccaceae; genus Paracoccus; species Paracoccus sp. SSJ. Next base: position 43,672 of record NZ_JASSPE010000014.1, read on the forward strand.
CGCCCTGGCGGCGGGTGCGCCCGAACCTGGGCCTGATGATGAAAGAGGGGCTGCTCAAGGAAAACATCGACGGCGAGGCGCTGGAATGGGCGCATCGGCGGCTGGCGCGGCGACCCGAGGCGCGGCGGATCCTGATGGTGATCTCGGACGGGGCGCCCGTGGATGACAGCACGCTTTCGGTGAACCCGGCGAATTTCCTGGAGAAGCACCTGCGCGACGTGATCGCGATGATCGAGCGCAAGAAGCAGGTCGAACTGCTGGCCATCGGCATCGGCCATGACGTGACCCGCTATTACGAGCGCGCGGTGACGATCACCGATGCCGAGCAGCTTGCCGGCGCCATCACCGAGCAGCTTGCCGCGCTGTTCGAAGCCGATCCCAGAAAGCGCGCCCGCGCCATGAACCAGCGCCGGGCGGGCTGAACCTGTTCTTTCGGGCTGCTTGATCTGCCCCGCGTCCCATGCGACCAATTTCGCCGGACCGGGGCCGCTTTCCGCCTCGCAGGCCAAGGGGCTTCGACGTGTTGAAGATCGGTTTTTTCATTCCCGAATTTCCGGGCCAGACCCATATCTTCCTGTGGCGCGAACGACAGGCGCTGGCGGAACTGGGGATCGAGGCCGAGCTGATCTCGACCCGCCCGCCGCCGCGCGCCATCGCCTCGCACAGCTGGGCCGCCGAGGCGCAGGCCCGGACCCGCTACCTGATACCGCTGGGCAGCGGGGGCCTGGGCATCGTCGCGGAATTCCTGCGCTCAGGGCCGGCCGGCTGGACTCGTGGGCTGGGTGCGGTGCTGACCGCCGAAGCGCAAGGGCTCAAGGGGCGGCTGCGGATGCTGGCGCTGCTGGCCATGGGCGCGCGGCTCAAGCGCATCGCCCGCCAGCAGGGCTGGGGTCATGTCCATGTCCACAGCTGTGCCGACAGCGCCAATATCGCCATGTTCGCCGAGCGGCTGGGCGGGCCGAGCTACAGCCTGACCCTGCACGGGCCGACGCTGGAGGGCTACGGCCCGAACCAGCGGCAGAAATGGCGCCATGCGCGTTTCGCCACCATCATCTCGCAATTGCTGGCGCGGGTGGCCGAGCGCGAGATCGGCGCCGACCGCCCCGCCGTGATCAACGTGGCGCCGATGGGCGTGGATCTCGACCAGATCCGGCGCCAGGCGCCGTGGCAGCCCCCTGCCCCCGGCGAGCCGCTGCGCATCTTCGCTTGCGGCAGGCTGAACGCGGTCAAGGGCCATGACCACCTGGTCCGAACGATCGAAATCCTGCGTGCCCGCGGCATCGACGCCCGGCTGGAGATCGCCGGAGAGGACGAGCAGGGCGGCTCGGGCTATCGCCGCCAGCTCGACGCATTGATCGCCGAAAAGGGCTTGGGCGATGTCGTCACGCTCTTGGGCGCGGTCAGCGAGGAACGGGTGCGCGAGGGGCTGGAGCGCGCGCATGTCTTTGCCCTGGCCAGCCTGAACGAGGGCATCGCGGTCGCGATCATGGAGGCGATGGCGATGGAGATGCCGGTGGTCGTCACCGATGTCGGCGGCAATCACGAATTGATCACCTCGGGCCGCGACGCGATCCTGGTGCCGCCCGAGCGGCCCGAGATCATGGCGGACGAGATCGCCCGCCTTCGCGCCGACCCCCAGGAGGCGCAGCGGCTGGCGCAGGCATCCCGCGCCCGCGTCGCCGCCGCGTTCCACCACCGCCGCAGCGCCGAGGCGGTGGCCGACGGGCTGGCCCGTACCCTGCCCGGCGCACGCGAGGCGCTGGCCCGCGCCTGACACCCAGAACAAGATCCAGAGGCAAGCATGTTCCAGAATTACGACAGCCATTCCGACCCCGCAGCGCATCCACCCCGGCTGGCCGCACTGCGGCGCGAACTGGCGGCGCGCGAGCTCGACGGCGTCCTGGTGCCGCGCGCCGATGCGCATCAGGGGGAATATGTCGCCGCCCACGATGCGCGGCTGGCCTGGCTCACCGGATTCACCGGCAGCGCCGGCTTCTGCATCGTGACGCCGGACCGCGCCGGAGTGTTCATCGACGGCCGCTATCGCGTGCAGGTCAAGGCCGAGGTGGACCCGGCGCATTTCACCCCGGTGCCCTGGCCGGAAACCAAGCCCGCCGAATGGCTGCGCGAAGCCCTGCCCGAAGGCGGGCGCATCGGCTACGACCCCTGGCTGCACACGCGGCGCGAGATCCGCGAGATGGAAAAGGGGCTGGCCGGCGCGGGCATCGCGCTGATCGCGCTCGAGTCGAACCCTGTCGATGCGATCTGGACCGACCAGCCGGATGCGCCGGTGGGCGCGGTGCGGCTCTGGCCCGACGAGGCCGCCGGCGAAACGGCGGCCGACAAGCGCACCCGCATCGCCCGCGCACTGCGCGAGGCCGGGCAGCAGGCGGCGGTGCTGACCCTGCCCGATTCGGTCTCGTGGCTTCTGAACATCCGCGGCGCCGACGTGCCGAAAAACCCGGTGGTGCAAAGCTTTGCCATCATCGAGGAAAACGGCCATGTCGCCGTCTTCACCAACCCGGCCAAGTTCGGCCCCGAGGTCCGGGCCGCGCTTGGCAACGAGGTCTCGGTGCTGCCGCTGGATGCGCTGACCCCGGCGCTGACCAATCTCGCCGGCCCGGTGCGGGTCGACCCTGCCAGCGCGCCGGACCGGGTGTTTTCGCTGATCGAAAGCATGAAGACCCCCATCGCCGAGGCGCCGGACCCGGTGATCCTGCCCAAGGCATGCAAGAACGCCGCCGAGATCGCCGGCATGCGCGCCGCCCATCTGCAGGACGGCGCCGCGGTGACGGAACTGCTGTGCTGGCTGGACGCCCGTGCGCCGCATCTCGACGCCGAGCCGCTGACCGAGATCGACGTGGCGCAAAAGCTGGAGGCGTTGCGCGTGGCGCGCGGCATCCTCGACATCAGCTTCGACACCATTTCGGCCACCGGCCCGCATGCCGCGATCCCGCATTACCATGTCGACCGGGCGAGCGACCTGCGCATCCTGCCCGGCCATGTCCTGCTGGTCGATTCCGGCGGGCAATACGCCAACGGCACCACCGACATCACCCGCACCCTGCCGATGGGCCCGGTCGATCCGGCCGTGCGCCGGCCCTATACGCGTGTGCTTCAGGGCATGATCGCAATCTCGCAGGTGCAGTTCCCAAAAGGCGTCGCCGGCTGCCATATCGACGCATTGGCGCGGGCACCGCTGTGGTCCGAGGGCATGGATTACGACCACGGCACCGGGCACGGCGTCGGCGCCGGGCTGTCGGTGCACGAGGGGCCGGTCAGGATCTCGCGCATTTCGGACATTCCCTTGCAGCCCGGGATGATCCTGTCGAACGAGCCGGGCTATTACCGCGAGGGCGCATTCGGCATCCGCATCGAGAACCTGATCGTGGTCGAGGAAAAGGGCAGCCCGGACGGGCGCGAGATGCTGGGCTTCGGCACGCTGACGCTGGCCCCGATCGACCGCAGGCTGATCGAGCCGGGCCTGCTGGCACCGGCCGAGGTCGAATGGCTCGACGCCTATCATGCGCGGGTGTGGGAGGAAATCTCGCCCCTGGTCGAAGGCCAGGTGCGCGACTGGCTCCATCGCGCGACGCGGCCGCTTGGCGGCAGCGCCTGAAGACCGGCGCCTTCACCGTTTCCCAAATTACTCACCGGACGATGCAGCCAGCACGGCCTCGCCCGGTGGGCCACCCTCCGGCTTCTCTGTTCCCCAAATACTCATACGGCCGTGCCCGGAGGCGCGGTTGCATGAGTATTTGGGGAACAGAGAAGACAGGACTCGCCGCGCCCGACCGGCTGCGGTTGGATCAGCCGTGCGGGTGGCGGCGACGCCAGGCCAGCGAACTGAGAAAGGCCATGCCGATGAAACAGGCACCCAGAAGGCCGGTGACCACCTCGGGGATCGGCCGCAGGGTCTGGACGAACATCAGGATCGACAGCACGAAGATCGACCAGAAGGCGCCGTGCTCCAGATAGCGGAAGGCGGCAAGCGTGCCGCGCTCGACCAGCATCACCGTCATCGAGCGCACATACATCGCGCCGATGCCCAGGCCGATGGCGATCAGGAACAGGTTCTGCGTCAGCGCGAAGGCGCCGATCACCCCGTCGAAGCTGAAGGACGCGTCCAGCACCTCGAGATAGAGGAAGGCGCCGAAGCCGCCGCGCGCCATGTCGGCGGGCTGCGGTGCGCCGCCCCAACGGTCGAGCACATGGCCAAGCATGTCCACCAGCAGATAGGTGATCACCCCCCAGATCGCGGCGATGATGAAGGCATGCTCCTTTTCCGCCGGCAATTGGCCGACGATCACCAGCATGCAGACCAGCACGAAGCCGACCTCCATGCCGCGAATCTCGCCCAGCTTGCGCAGCGCGGCCTCGACGCCCTTGATCCAGTCGACGTCCTTGGCCTCGTCGAAGAAGTAGTTCAGCGCCACCAGCATCAGGAACGAGCCGCCGAAAGCCGCGATGGGCAGGTGCGCCTCGTGGATGATGCGGGAATATTCCTGCGGCTGGGTGGCGGCCAGGCGAATGGCCTCCCATGGCGCCAGATGGGCGGCGATGACCACCACCAGCAGCGGAAAGATCACCCGCATGCCGAAGACCGCGATCAGGATGCCCCAGGTCAGGAAGCGGCGCTGCCACTTCGGGGTCATCTGCTTGAGCTTGTTGGCATTGACGATGGCGTTGTCGAAGGAAAGCGAGATTTCCAGCACCGCGAGGATGCCGGCGATCAGGAAGAAGGCCAGCGCCCCCGAGCCGGTGCCGTGATATTCCCAGCCCAGAAAGGCGGCGAGCGCCAGGCCCGCGCCGGTAACGATGAAGGGCCAGGTCATGTAGCTGAGGGTGGATCTCATGGGCTTCCCCTTCCTGCGGCTCGTGCCTTTCGGTCTTAGGCGCTGCCCGGGGGGCGGGCAAGGCGGGTGGGCGCAGGGCTGCCTTGCACGCAGCCCGCGATATGGCTACCGATCTTCAGGCGCGGACCAGCACCGCCAGGTCGGCGACATTGGTGCCGGTGGCGCCGGTCACCACCAGCGCATCGCCGGCCGCCAGCGCCGGAGTCGAATCGTTCCTGGCCAGCGCCGCTGCGGGATCGATGCCGCCCGCCCGGATCGCCGCCGGCGTGCCGGGACCGACCAGCCCGCCCGCCGCCTCGCCCGGGCCGTCGCGCCCGTCGCTGCCGACCGAGGCAAAAGCCCAGTCGAAATCCACCGGCTGCGCCTCGGCCAGCAGCGCCAGGCGCAAGGCGAGTTCCTGGTTGCGCCCGCCCATGCCGTCGCCGACCAGCTTCACCGTCGTCTCGCCGCCAAAGGCCAGCGCCTGGCCGGACCGCAACCCCGACGCCAGCGCCCAGATCGCCCGCGCGCAATCCTGCACGTCGCCCTCAAGCGGGATCGGCGCGGGATCGGCCCCCGCCTCGACCATGGCCGCGACCGAAAGCGCGTTCGAGCCGACGAGGATGTTCCTGGCCCGCGGCAAGGCGCGGCGATCCTCGGGGCGAAGCAGCGCTGCCCGCGCCGCCTCGGGCATCCGCTCCCAGATGCGCAGCGATTGCGCCAGATCGGCAGCCTGCGCGCGCGTGCCGACCGGCGCCACCGTCGGCCCCGAAGCGATGACCCGCAGGTCGTCCCCCGGCACGTCCGACAGGATCAACGCCGTCAGCGGCGCCCGCGACAGCCGCAGCCAGCCGCCGCCCTTGAGCCGCGACAGGCCCTGGCGGATCAGGTTCACCTGCGCAATATCCGCCCCCGAGGCCAGAAGCAGCCGGTTCACCGCCTGCTTGTCGGCCAGCGTCATGCCCTCGGCCGGCGCCGGCAGCATCGCCGAGCCGCCGCCCGAGATCAGCGCCAGCACCCGGTCCTGCGGCCCGCTGGCCGAGAGCATGGCGATCACCGCCTCGGCGGCTGCCGCGCCATCCGCGTCGGGTTGCGGATGGCCGGCACGCATGACCCGCGCACCCGCCAGCGCCGCGTCGTTGCCGGCATTGGTCACCACCAGTGCCTCGGCCCCCGGCAGCGCCTCCAGCGCCGCCCCGGCCATCGCCCGGGCGGCCTTGCCCAGCGCGATCACCAGCCAGCGCCCGCCCGGCCCCGGCGGATCGGCCAGCACTTCGCCCATGCCGCGCACCACCGCCGCCCCCGGATCGGCTGCAGCGATGCCGGCGCGGATCAACGCCATCGCACGGTCGCGCGGCGCCATCAGTTCACCCGGTCGGGCAGCGCCTGCCCCTCGGCAAAGGCGACGAGATTGTTCATCGCCCGCATCGCCATGGCGGTGCGCACCTCTTCGGCGGCAGTGCCCAGATGCGGCAGCAGCGTCACGTTCTCCATGGCGCAGAGCGCAGGCGACACCCTCGGCTCGAACTCATAGACGTCCAGCCCCGCCCCGGCGATACGGCCTTGGGCCAGCGCCTCGGCCAGCGCCGCCTCCTCGACCACGTCACCGCGGGCGATGTTGATGAGGTAGGAGCGCGGCCCCAGCCGCTCCAGCTCATGCGCGCCGATCATGTGCCGGGTCTCGGCCCCGCCAGGAACGGCGATGATGGCGAAATCCGACTGAACCAGCAACTCGTCCAGGTCGGCCACCTGCCGGGCCGGGAAGTTCAGAGACGAGACCACCGAGCGGTTGTGGAACAGCACCTCCATGCCGAAGCCGAAATGGCAGCGCCGTGCAATGGCCTTGCCGATGCGGCCCATGCCGATGATGCCGACCGTGCAGCCGGTGACATGGCGGCCCAGCAGTTGCGTCGGCTCCCAGCCGGTCCATTCGCCGCGGCGCAACAGCCGCTCACCCTCGCCCGCCCGGCGCGCGGTCATCAGGATCAGGGTCAGGGCGATGTCGGCGGTGGCCTCGGTCACGGCATCGGGCGTGTTGGTCACGGCGATGCCGGCCGCCGCGGCCGCCGCCACGTCGATGTGGTTGTAGCCGGCGCCGAAATTGGCCAGCAGCCTGCAGCGCGGCTGGCCCTGGAATGCCTCGGCGGTAAAGCGGTCGCCCAGCGTCGGCATGATCGCGTCGTAATCGGCCAGCGCCTTCGCCGCCTCATCGACGCCGAGCCCGTCCTTGCGATCCAGGATCTCGGTTTCGAACCGGGCCGACAGCGCATGTTCCGCCGCCTGCGTCATGCGGCGCGTCACCAGAAGTTTCATCAATACATCCTCCCCCCGACGGGCACCTCGCGGTCGGGGCCGATCAGCACGACCTCGCCATCTTCGTCCGGCAGGCCCAGAACCAGAACCTCGGACATGAAGGGGCCGATCTGGCGCGGCGGGAAGTTCACCACCGCCAGCACCTGCCGGCCGACCAGCCCGTCCGGCGCATAATGCCGGGTGATCTGGGCCGAGCTTTTCCGCTCGCCGATCCCGGGCCCGAAATCCAGCCACAGCTTGAAGGCCGGGCGCCGCGCCTCGGGAAAGGGCTCGGCGCGGGTGATGCGGCCGACGCGGATCTCGACCTTCTCGAAATCCGCCCAGGCGATGGGATCGCTCATTTTCCCAACTCCCGTCCCCGCGCGGCGGCTGCCGCGATGGTGCGGCGCATCAGGGACGGCAGGCCGGTCCCGGGGTCCATCAGCTCCTTCAGGCCCGCAGCCGTGGTGCCGCCGGGCGAGGTCACGGCCTCGCGCAGCTTTGCGGGGTCCTCGTCTTCATGCACGGCCAGCGCGCCCGCCCCGGCAACGGTCGCCCGCGCCAGTTCCAGCGCCAAGGCCGCAGGCAGCCCCTCGGCCTCGCCCGCCGCCGCCATGGCCTCGATCATGTGAAAGACATAGGCCGGACCCGAACCGGAAAGCGCCGTCACCGCATCCATCTGCGCCTCGCCCTCCAGCCGCACGACGCGGCCGACGGCGGACAGCAGCGCCTCTGCCAGCGCCATCTCGGCATCGCCGGCCCTGGCATTGCCGACGATGGCGGTGATGCCCTGGCCGATGGCGGCCGGCGTGTTCGGCATGGCCCGCACGATGGGCGCGGCCGGAAAGGCCGCCTCATAGGCGCCAAGCGTCACCCCCGCCGCGACCGAGACCACCAGCGTTCCCGCCCCGACCGAAAGCCGGGGCAGCACATCCGCCATCATCTGCGGCTTGACGGCGATCACCAGCACGGCGGGCTCCTCGGGCAGCTTTCCGTTTACCCAAATACCCAAATCCGACAGTTCCGCCCGGGGATGCGGGTCGACCACATGCACCGCCCCCGCAGCCAAGCCGTTCTTCAGCCAGCCGTCCAGAAGCGCGCCGCCCATCCGCCCGCAGCCGACCAGCACCAGCCCGCGCGCATTCAGAACCGAAAAATCCATGCCCTGCCCCCTGCCTTGGCCCGCGCGAAGGCGGGAATTCAGGCGCGACCGTAGGCCTCGGACATGGCGATGTCCATGGCCGCCTCGGGCGTGGCATCGCCCCAGCAGGCCAGTTGGAAACAGGGATAGAACCGTTCGCAGGCCAGGATGGCATTGCCGATCATCTGGTCGATCTGCTCCGGGCTGGCGATGGCCTCGCCCGACAGCACCAGGCCGTAGCGCCAGACCATCAGCTTCTGCGGTGCCCAGAAGGTGAAGCCGCCGTCCCAGACCTGGTCGTTGGCAAGGTTCAGGACCTCGTAGAGCGCCGGCAGCGTCTCGGCCGGAGGGTCCATGTCGAAGGTGCAGATCAGCCGCAGCACCTCGTCGCGCTGCGACCAGGCCAGCGTGATCGAATAGGTGCGCCATTGGCCCTCGACCGCCATCGCGATCTGGTCCTCGGCCAGTCGGTCGAAATCCCATTCGTGATGCGTCGCGACGGTTTCCACGATATCGATGGGATGGATGTCATCGCTATGGATGAAGTCCAGCTGTGCCATATCCTGTCCCCCTGCCTGTCTGAGAGCGGGGCAAGGTCAAAACCCCAACCCTTGGTGGCCCAGACTACACCCGGCGTAGCCCCCGGGATGTGCCTACAACATATCGTGTGCCGGTTCCACGAGGGTGTAAAGCGAAAATTCCGTTACCGGATCGCGACAGCCAACCTCCGCCGCTTGACCGCCGGCTTCCGTGCAGGTTCAAGGACGCGCAAGGAGGACTTTGGCATGCGCGACCACGGCGGCGACATCGACAAGGCGGCCGGCCGCTTCGGGCGGGCGGACTGGATCGACCTGTCCACGGGAATCAACCGCCGGCCCTGGCAGGCCGGGCCGCTTTCAGCCCATGCCCTGACCGCGCTGCCGACGGCCGCGGACACCGCCCGGCTCGGCGCCGTTGCCGCGGCCCGATTCGGCTGTCCGCAGGATCAGGTCCTGCCGCTGGCGGGCGCCTCGGCGGCGATCCAGCTTCTGCCGCATGTGAGCGGGGGGCGGCGCGCGGCGGTGCTGTCGCCGACCTATAACGAACATGCCGCCAGCCTGCGCGCTGCCGGCTGGGAGGTGGCCGAGCCTGCCGATCCCACCGCGCTGGCCGGCGCCGATCTGGCGGTGATCGTGAACCCGAACAACCCGGACGGGCGCGAGTTCACGCCCGCACGGGTCGCCGCCCTCGCCGCCACGGTGGGGCATCTCATCGTGGACGAAAGCTTTGCCGATCCGCGTCCCGACCTGTCGGTGGCCGGCACGCGGCCAGAGAACGTCACCGTGCTGCGCAGCTTTGGCAAGTTCTGGGGACTGGCCGGGCTGCGGCTGGGCTTTGCCATCGCCGCCCCGGGGCTGCTGGCCCGGCTGGCCGAGCGCGCAGGCCCCTGGGCGGTCGGCGGCCCGGCGCTGGAGATCGGCACGCAGGCACTGGCTGACGCGCAATGGATCGACGACACGGTGGTCTGGCTCTCCGAGGCGGCGCTGCATCTGGACCAGATCGTCACCCTGCATTGGCCGCTGGTCGGCGGCACGCATCTGTTCCGCCTCTACGATACGCCCGACGCGCAGGCCGCGCATGAGTTGCTGGCCCGCGCCGGCATCTGGAGCCGCATCTTTCCCTGGCATCCGCGCTGGATTCGCCTGGGCATCCCCGGCTCGCGCGAAGAGTTCGACCGCGTGGCGGGCGCCTTTACAGCACCCGGTTGACATGGCCCATCTTGCGGCCGGGGCGTGCCTCGCCCTTGCCGTAAAGATGGACCTGGCAGCGCGACTGCTTCAGCAATTCCGGCAGGCGCAGCACGTCGTCGCCGATCAGGTTCTCCATCTCGACATCGGCGTAGCGCTGGCCGTCGCCCAGGGGCAGGCCGGCCACAGCGCGGATATGCTGCTCGAACTGGTCCACGGCGCAGCCCGCCTGCGTCCAATGGCCGGAATTGTGGACGCGCGGCGCGATCTCGTTCACCACCAGCCCGTCGCGAGTCACGAACAGCTCGACCCCCATGACGCCGATATAGTCCAGCGCATTGACGATACGCGCGGCAATCAGCACCGCATCGGTCAGCAGGCCCGCCGTCAGCCCGCAGGGCACCGTGGTGGTGCGCAGGATGCCCTCGCGATGAACGTTCAGGCCCGGATCATAGGCCGCGACCTGCCCATCCGCGCCGCGCGCGACGATGACGCTGATCTCGGCCGAGAACTCGACGAACCCCTCCAGCACAGATGGCGCACCGGTCCAGTCCCGCTGCCCGGCATCGGAAAAGCGGATCTGTCCCTTGCCGTCATAGCCCAGCCGCCGGGTCTTGAGGATCGAGGGCGCCCCCAGCGCCGCCAGTGCCCCGGGCAGGTCGGATTCAGTCTCGACATTGCGATAGGGCGCGGTGCGCAGGCCGATGCCGGTCAGGAAATCCTTTTCGCTCAGCCGGTCCTGCGACACGGCCAGCGCGCGGCGGTTCGGACGGATCGGACGGATCGATTCCAGCAAGTCCAGCGCCGCCGTCGGCACGTTCTCGAATTCATAGGTGATGACATCGACCGATTCGGCGAAGGCGCGCAGCGCCGCCTGGTCCTCATAGGGCGCGGTGGTCAGCCGATGCGCCACGTCGCCCGCCGGCGCCGCGCCCGGCTCATAGACATGGCAGCGATAACCCAGCCGGCTGGCCGCGACCGAGAGCATGCGCCCCAGCTGCCCGCCGCCCAGGATGCCGATGGTGGCGCCGGGTTCCAGTTCACTCATCCTTCGGCTCCTCGGGGATGGAATCGCTGAGCGCCTGCCGCCAGGCGTCCAGCCGCGCGGCCAGTTCGGGGTCCGAGATCGCCAGGATCCCCGCCGCCATCAGCCCGGCATTGGCGGCACCCGCCGCGCCGATGGCCATGGTGGCGACCGGATAGCCCTTGGGCATCTGCAGGATGGAATAAAGCGAATCAACGCCCGACAGCGCCTTGGTCTGCACCGGCACGCCGATCACCGGCACCCGGGTCTTGCTGGCCATCATGCCCGGCAGATGCGCGGCGCCGCCGGCACCGGCGATGATGACCTTCAGCCCCCGCGCCACCGCCGTCTTGCCATAGTCCCACAGCCGGTCCGGCGTGCGATGGGCGGAAACGATCCGCGCCTCGTAACCGATGCCCAGTTCGTCCAGGATGGCCGCGGCCTCGCGCATGGTCGGCCAGTCGGACTGGCTGCCCATGATGATCCCGACGGGTTTTCCGGTGGCTTTTTCCATGGCTCGACCCCCTTTTGCGCCCCGCCCTACAGCGCCGGGCTGGATCATGCAATCAGGCGATGATGTCGGGGGTCAACTCGTCCTCGAGCCGGGAGATGCGGTCCTTGAGCGCAAGCTTTTGCTTCTTGAGCCGTTGCAGGGTCAGCGAATGGGTCAGGCTCTGCTCGGAAAGCGCGGCGATCGCCTCGTCGAGATCCCGATGCTCGCGCCGCAGCACCTCGAGCTTGGCACGGGCGATCTCTTCGTGGGACATCTCGTGTTGGGCGTTCATCTCGGGCCTCGGGCTGGATCGTTCCGGTTATAGCGCAGCCCCCTGACGTTGTTAATGGTTTTGCGGAAAAGCGTTAACGCGAGGCCGCGGTCCGAGAAAACGCTTGCCTGGCGGCGCCATACGCCCCGAAGCTTGGACCTGGATCCCATGCAGGAGAAGCCGATGCCCCGCACAGCCGCCGTCAAAGCCTCGGCCCTTGCGCTTGCACTGTCGCTGCCGCTTGTCCCCGCCCATGCGCAGGGGGCGGGCGAGCAGATGCAGCTTTGCGTCAACCAATGCCTTTATCACTTCGGCCCGGCCTCGAACCCGCGATACCATGCCTGCGTCGCCGAGCAATGCGAGGGGACCGGCCCGGCGCCCCAACGCCAGCAGCCCGCCCAGCCGCCGCGGCAGGGCGCCGCCTGGACCACCGGCGCGGTCGACGGCGGCAGGACGCATTACGCCAGGGTGCAATCCGGGCGGCTGGCGCTGAGCTACATGTGCCAGCGCGGCAGCGAGGGGCTGATCGCCGTCGAGGGCATGGCCGGCTCGCCCGGCTCGCTGGCGCTGCGCATCGACGGCAAGCGGATGGCGCAGCCCTTTGCCACAAGCGGCGGCATGCGCGCGACCCAGGCGGCGCGCGGCTCGGCGCTGCTGGCCGGGTTGCTGGGCGGCAGCCGGGTCGAGCTTTCGGACGACCGCGGCCGGGGCAGCCTGCCGCTGGCCGGATCGGGCCGGGCGATCCGAGCGGCCATGGCCGCATGCGGCCTGCGACCCTGAGGCCGCGCCGCTGCGACGCGGCAAGCCCTTGTTTCCGGCGGCATCCGTTCACATATTGGTCTTGCCGGATCGCCATTCCGGGGTCCGGCCGACAGTCGCTTTGATGCAAAGGGCTTGGGAACATGACCAAGATCAGTCTGGCCACTCATCCGTTCCTGCTGGGGTTCGACCAGTTGGAGCGCCTGGCCGAACGGGCCGCCAAGGGCGCCGAGGGCTATCCGCCCTACAATATCGAACACCAGGGGCCGAACGGCTTCCGCATCACGCTGGCCGTGGCGGGTTTTTCCGACGACGACCTGTCCATCACGCTGGAAGACCGCCAGCTGGTGATTCGCGGCCGCCAGTCGGATGCCGAGGAGGGCCGCGTCTTTCTGCACCGGGGCATCGCGTCCCGCGCCTTCCAGCGCAGCTTCGTGCTGGCGGACGGGGTCGAGGTGGTGTCGGCAGGTCTGGAAAACGGGCTTCTGAACATCGACCTGAGCCGCTCCGTGCCCGACAGCATCGTGCAGACCATACCGATCAGCCGCAAATGAAAGGGGATCGCAAATGAACGAGAAATTCGATTTCGGCCCGGAGAACGCGGGCAACATCGTCTATATCCGCCGCGTCGCCATGGACAGCCTGCCCGACGAGGTGCGCCGCCAGGTGCCGGATGCCGAGGCGCTTTACGCCGTGCATGGCGCGGACGGAGAGCGGCTGGCGCTGGTCAAGGACCGCAGCCTGGCCTTCATGCTGGCCCGTCAGAATGAACTGACCCCGGTCAGCGTGCACTGACCCGAAAGGCGCCTCCGCCCGGAAAAGCGGCGGCGGGGCATGTGGCCGGGGTCCGGTTGTCGCTTTCGCAGCGCAAGGCCGGGCTCGCGCCCGTCCGATACCAGTTCCCCGATCCGAGCTGAGAAAATGCCGAAGCGCACCGTCAAGGCGCCCGGCGGCCCCGCTCAAGGAGTGGGCCGCCCTTCACCATCGACCAGTTCCAGCCCGATCTCGTCCCGGTATTGCCGCAGCAGCGCCCGTGCAGCCGGATCGGCGGGCAGCAGCAGATGCGTCGCGCCATGGTTGCGACGGATCAGCGCCTGCCACAGCGTCTCGCGCCCGCCCGCATGGCGCGGCTCGGCCCCGACCGCCAGCAATTCGGCGCCAAGCTCGCCGGCCAGCCGCGCCGCGGCCGCCGCATCCGCAGGATCGCAGGCCAGCACCCGTTCGCAGCCCTGCGCGCGGAAATGCGCGCGCCAGCCGTTCGGCCCGCGCCGGGTGTCGCCCGCACCTGGCAGCCCCTTGACCGGCCCGCCCAGGCAGATCGGCCCGGCCGCGCGCTGCAAGGTCACGCCCGGATGGGCGGGATCGGCGCTGCCGAACAGGAGCTCAGCCTCGCGCGCCCTGTCCGGGCTCCATTTGTCGGTAACCGACAGGATGGCCATGACCGCGCCATCGGGGCCGCGCAGGGCGATATCCTCGCCCGGATCGACCTGAGCCGCGAAATCCGCGCCGACCTCCAGCACCACCGGCATGGGCCAGAGCGCACCCGTGGTCAGGCGCATCCCAGCCAGCACCGAATCGTAATCCGCCTGGGTCAGAAAGCCGCGCAGCGGCAGGAACCCACCGCCCGTCAGCAACTCCAGGTCGGCCATCTGCCGGGCCGTCAGATCCCAGGCTGCCATGCGCCCGGCCTCGGCCCGCAGCTTCTGCCCGGCCTCGGGGCTGACAAGCAGCGCACGGATCGGCTGGTGATGCGGCAGGTTCATCGGCGGCAAGCAGGCAGAACCCCGGCCATCAGGCGGGGATCTCGGCCGCATGCGGGTTCGGCTCGCCGGCCATGTCGTGCTCGGCCAGGAAGCGTTCGGCATCCAGCGCCGCCATACAGCCCATGCCGGCGCTGGTCACCGCCTGGCGATAGATGTGGTCGGTCAGGTCGCCCGCCGCAAAGACGCCGGGGATCGAGGTCCGCGTCGTGCCGGGCTCGACCTTGACATAGCCGCCGTGATGCAGCTCCAGCTGGTCCTTGACCAGTTCCGAGGCCGGCGCATGGCCGATGGCGATGAAGACGCCGTCCGCCGGCACCACCTGCTCGGTCCCCTGCCGGACATGGCGTACGCGCACGCCGGTGACGCCCGGCGGCTGCTGTTCGCCCTGCACCTCGACCAGCTCGTGATCCCAGAGCACCGAGACCTTGGGATTGCGGAACAGCCGCTCTTGCAGGATCTTTTCGGCCCGCAGGCTGTCGCGACGATGGATCAGCGTCACCTTGCTGGCGAAATTGGTCAAAAACAGCGCCTCCTCGACCGCGGTATTGCCGCCGCCCACCACCACGACCTCGCGGCCGCGATAGAAGAAGCCGTCGCAGGTCGCGCAGGCCGAGACGCCGAAGCCCTTGAACTTCTCTTCACTGGACAGGCCCAGCCAGCGCGCCTGGGCGCCGGTGGCCAGGATCACCGCATCCGCCGTGATGCGCGCCCCCGAATCAAGCTCGGCCACGAAGGGCCGCCGGCCCAGGTCCAGCCGCGTCACCGTATCGACAAAGATGCGCGCGCCCATGGCGCGGGCATGCGCCTCCATCCTGACCATCAGGTCGGGACCCTGGATCTCGGTCTCGCCGGGCCAGTTCTCGACCTCGGTGGTGATGGTCAGCTGGCCGCCCGGCTGCATGCCCTGGATCAGCACCGGCGACAGCATCGCGCGCGCGGCATAGACCGCGGCGGTATAGCCGGCCGGACCCGAGCCCACGATCAGCACGCGGCTATGGGCGGGCAGGCTGGTGTCGGCGGCAATCTCGGCAGGGGCATGGGACATGGCAGGGAACCTTTCGCTTGGCGCAGCCTTAGCTAATCACCGCCGGCCCGGCATGCAATCCATGAACCCCCTTTCGCGCAGCAGCGGAAAGAATGTTGCGCAATCCGGGCTCGCGGGATAGTTTCCGGCATGTTTTTTGCCCGCAAGGCAAATCAGGGGATCCGATGACTGCCGCCAGACTTGACGAAATCGACCGCAAAATTCTGGCGGAGTTGCAGGCCGACGGCCGCATGACCAATGTCGAGCTGGCCCGCCGCGTCGGCATTTCGGCCCCGCCCTGCCTGCGCCGCGTCCGCGCGCTGGAGGAGATGGGCTATATCCGCGGCTACCATGCCGATATCGACGCGCGCGAACTGGGATTCGAGGTGCAGGTCTTTGCCATGGTCCGGCTGGTCAGCCAGTCCGAGCGCGACCTGTCGGCCTTTGAAGCCCTGGCCTGCGAATGGCCGCTGGTGCGCGAATGCCACATGCTGAACGGCGAGATCGACTTCATCCTGAAATGCGTCTCGCCCGACCTGACCAGCTTCCAGCGCTTCCTGACCGAGAAGCTGACGGCGGCGCCGAACGTGGCTTCGGTCAAGACCTCGCTGGTGATCCGCTGCGCCAAGGACGAGCCGGGCGTGCCCTTCGAGGTGGTCGAGGAACGCGCGGCGGCGCTGGGGTGAGGGGATGCGGTGACGGCGGGGGCTTTTGAGTTCTTAGCCGACGGTCATGATACGCATACTCTGCCGACAGCGGCTATGTCTTGGAGGCCCACTTGAAGCTCCTGTCACTTATCGCGCTCGCCGTGTTGTCTGGGTGCGTAGAGGAGGACATTGCTTACCGATTTGTGGCCAAAGGAAACGCGAAACCTTTGTCTCTCTTGGCCAGCGAAGCGCAGTCTTTTGTATGCGTGGTTGCCATCTATCGTGCCTCGCCCAGCATAAAACCGCCCGAATTGGCTAACGGCTTTGAGCCATGGAGCGTGACTCAATTGTCTGATCGGGTGAACGAAACAGCGGTTGAACTGCGAGCCCTAAACAATGCTGGCGAATGTTGGGATGCGGAAATCCGCAAAGCGAGTGGTTCGCCTGACCCCTGGCACTATACCAAAGCCGCACAGCCAATGATCTCGTCTGACCACAGCGGGAATGTCGCCGTTTTCGATCCGCAACGCGGTATCTTCATCGCAATATCTGGGTGACTGACAGCTTCGTCCCGCATCGCGGAAACCGGCCAGACATCCCGCAGCCGCCCGCCCCGGCATCGAATGCCGTAGCCCGCGCGCCATCCCCCCGACCTACAACGCAATCGCCGAGATCAGCCGTCCGTAATCCGCCTGGTTCTGATGCGTGCTGCGGCGATAGGAGAAAAAGCGGTCCGGGTCGGAATAGGTGCAATGCCGCGTCCATTCCGCCTCGACCCCGGCCTCGCGCAGCCGCATCAGGCCGAACGAGGGCAGGTCGAACATCGGCCGCCCGTTCGGCCCGCCGGCGAAGAAACGGTGATAGCCCGGATCCTCGACCAGGAATTCGTCCATGAAATCCTCGCCGACCTCATAGGCGCGCTGGCTGATCGTGGGGCCGATCACCGCGCGGATCCGCGAAGCGCCCAGGTCGTTCATCGCGCCCACCGCCGCCTCGATCACGCCCGAAAGCGCGCCGCGCCAACCGGCATGGACGGCGCCGATCACCCCTGCCTCGGGATCGGCCAGCAGGATCGGCTGGCAATCGGCGGTCAGCACCGCCAGCGCCACGCCGGGCTGGTCGGTGACGATGCCGTCGGCGCGAATCCCCGCAAGACCGGCGGGATCGTCGCCCGCGCGCAGCACGGCAATCTCGGCGGAATGCACCTGATGCACCGTGGCAAGGCCGGCGGGCGGCACGCCCATCGCCTCGGCGACGCGGGTGCGGTTGATGCTGACGATCTCGGCCTGGTCGCTGGAGCCGTAGCCGCAGTTCAACCCCGAAAACAGCCCCGAGGAGGCGCCGCCGCGCCGGGTGAAGAAGCCGTGCCGCACCGAGGCGAGCAATGGATGGGTCAGGATCTCAAGCGTCGTCTGCATCGTCGTCCCGGGGCTCGAATCCGGCAGGCACGGGCGCATGGCGAGCCCAGAAGGCCAGCACCTTGAACAGGTGACCCATTTCGCCGGGCGCGGTCAAGCGATGAAGCGCGGCCATCGCCCCCTCGTCGCCCGCCCGGGCCAGTTGCTGCGCGCGGCTCTCGATCCCCAGCCGCAGCAGCCAGTCGCCCTGCGCGACCATGCGCGAGGCGCGAACCCCGGCCGCCCGCCCCGCCGCGGCCAGGGGCGCGAAATCGACATGCGCGGTCAGGTCGGCCTCGCCGGGGTTGGCCAGCACATCCTCGGGCCGGTGGCGGCGCAGGGCCTGGAAGGTGTCGCCCTGCCCGTCCCAACCGCCATAGTCGACGACGATGGCGCAACCGCCATGCGCCGCGATGCGCCCGGCGACCTGCGCGACGATCGGCGCGGCCTCGGGGCAGGTTTCGCGGATCACCCCCTCGGGCGCGAGGGGCAGCGAAGCATCGCCGGGGATGGGCAGCAGCCCCATCTCCAGCCCGCCCTGCGCATCCAGCGCCACCACGCGCTCGGCCCAGCCCTGCGCGCCGCGCTGGAACTGGCGAATCGGCAGGGCGTCGAAGAACTCGTTGGCGACCAGGAACAGCGGCGCCTGCGGCAGTTGCGATACATCGTCCAGATGCACGATCTCGCCCAGCCTGTCGCGCTGGACCCGGCGCAGATGCGGCGATGCTTCGACCAGCGCGACCCGCGCCGCCTCGGCCATGCCGGGCACGATGCGGATGGCGCGCAGGATGTCGGCCATCAGCGTGCCGCGCCCCGGCCCGATCTCGGCCAGGGTAAAGGGCGCGGGCCGGCCCTGGTCCAGCCACGCCTGCCCCAGCGCCAGCCCGATCATCTCGCCGAACATCTGGCTGATCTCGGGCGCGGTGGTGAAGTCGCCCGCCGTGCCGAAGGGGTCGCGGGTCGCGTAATAGCCATGCTCGGGATGCAGCAGGCACAGCCGCATGTATTCGTCCAGAGCCATCGGCCCCGACAGCCGGATGCGCGTGGCGATCAGGCGGGCCAGCGGCGTCATGCGGCCGTCTGCGGCACGGCCGGCCGCATGCGCGCGCGAATCAGGAAGGCCAGCCCGAGCAGCACCATCGGCAGCGACAGAAGCTGGCCCATGGTCACGCCCCAGGCCGGCCCGCCCAGCACATGGCCCAGCGGATTGTCGGGCGTGATGAACTGCGCATCGGCCTGGCGGAAGAACTCGACGACGAAACGCGACAGGCCGTAGCCGATCAGGAATATCCCCAGCGCCTGCCCCGGACGGCGCAGGCCCCCGGCGCGGACCAGCAGGAACAGCGCACCGGCCAGCAGCACGCCCTCCAGCCCCGCCTCGTAAAGCTGGCTGGGATGACGGGCGCAGGGGCCGGCGATGCCGGGGCAGTTCTGCGCCGCCTCGCCGGGAAAGATCACGCCCCAGGGCGCATCGGTCGGCCGGCCCCACAGTTCGGCATTGATGAAATTCGCCATCCGGCCAAGACCCAGCCCGATCGGCGTCGCCACCGACAGCGCATCGGCCAGCCGCAGCGCCGGAATGCCGTGGCGGCGGCAATACCACCAGGAGGCCAGCACCACGCCCAGGAAACCGCCGTGAAAGGACATGCCGCCCTGCCAGATCACCGGGATCTGCCCCGGATTGGCCAGGTAATAGGCCGGCTCGTAGAACAGCACGAAGCCCAGCCGCCCGCCCAGCACCACGCCGGCGATCACCCAGGTCAGCAATTCCTCGACCCGCTCGGGACGCATCGGCGCATCGGCGCCCCAAAGCCGCGGGCGCCGCATCAGCGCGACGATGATGCGCCAGCCGATCAGCAGCCCGACCAGATAGGCCAGCGCATACCAGCGCAGCGAAAGCGCCATGCCGAACAGGTGGATCGTGAAGATCTCGGGCGAGATGTCGGGAAAGGGGATCATGGGCTCCTCGTTTCGGCGCGGGCAGGCTACGCGGGGGCGACCGGGTGTCAACCGGCGCTGTCAGGCAATTGAACAGCCGCGCCCCCGGGGCCATATAGGGGGTCACGCTGAACCGAAAGGCCCGCCATGACCGCGAACAACCGCTTTATCGACGATCTCTCGAAATTGATGACCAATGCCATGGGCGTGGCCCAGGGCGCCAAGGACGAGGCGCAGACCGCCTTCAACGGCTGGATCGACCGCTGGCTGGCCGATCGCGACTTCGTCACCCGCGAGGAATTCGAGGCGGTACGCGAAATGGCGATCAAGGCGCGGTCCGAGAATGCCGAGCTGCGCGCCCGCCTCGACGCGCTGGAGGGCAAGGCGGCCGATCAGGGCTGAACCTGCCGGTGCAGCCGGCCCTGCTTGTCGTAAAGCAGCACCTCGCCCGTCTCGGTCACCACCACCAGCCAATCGCGGGCAAAGGTGACGGCGGCGGGCACGGCCCCTTCGGGCAGGGCGATCTGTTCGGGCAGTTCCGGCAAGGGCGGTTGCGACAGGCGCAACCATAGCAGCGCCGCGATCACCAGCACGCCCAGTCCCATCACCGCCGCCAGCGCGGTCACCAGGAAGCGCAGCCAGCGCAGCATCGGCAGCGCTTCCTCTGGCCCGCCGTCCAGCCTATCATCCCGTGCCATGGCCGAAATCCTCATCACCATTCCCGAAGGTCTGTCCGAGCGCCTTGATAAGGCGCTTGCCCTTGCCGCGCCAGAGCAGGCGGCGCTGTCGCGCTCGCGCCTGGCCAAGCTGATCGCCGAGGGCGCGGTCCTCGGCCCCTCGGGGCCGGTGACGGACGGCAAGGCGCGGGCCGAGACCGGCGACTACCGGGTGCGGATCGGTGCGCCCGAGCCGCTGGAGGCGCAGCCCGAGCCGATCCCCTTGGCCGTCGCCTATGAGGACGCGGAGCTGATCGTGGTGGACAAGCCCGCCGGCATGGTGGTGCATCCCGCGCCGGGCGCGCCCTCGGGGACGCTGGTCAACGCGCTGCTGGCGCATTGCGCGGGCAGCCTGTCGGGCATCGGTGGCGCGGCGCGGCCCGGCATCGTGCATCGCATCGACAAGGAAACCTCGGGCCTTCTGGTGGTGGCAAAGACCGACCGCGCCCATCAGGGGCTGGCGCGGCAATTCGCCGACCACACGGCACGGCGGCGCTATCTGGCCATCGCGCATGGCATGATCGACCCGGCCGATGCCCGACTGCGGGGCCTGCCGGGCGTGGGATTCGAGCCGGGCGGCGTGCTGCGCATCGCCACGCTGATCGGCCGCCACCCCGGCGACCGGCAGCGCCAGGCCGTCAGCTTCCAGAACGGCCGCCATGCCGTGACCCGCGCCCGGGTGGTCGAGACCTTCGGCACGCCCCCCGCCGCCATGCTGGTCGAATGCCGGCTGGAAACCGGACGCACGCATCAAATCCGCGTGCATATGGCCCATGCGGGATTGGGGCTGGTCGGCGACCCGGTCTATGGTGGCAACAGGCGGGCCTCGGCCAGGGCGTTGGGGGCGGATGCCGCCGCGGCCGTCGCCGCCTTTCCCCGCCAGGCGCTGCACGCCGCCGAGCTGGGCTTCGAACATCCGGTCAGCGGCCAGACGCTGACCTTTGCCAGCCCGCTGCCGGCCGACATGGCCGGACTGCTGGCGACACTGCGCCAAGCGGCGGACTGACGGAACCCGGGCCGCGCCGATAGCGTTCACAATTACCCGCCAAAGCGCGGGACAGGGAATTTTCAGATGGCGAACTACACCAACCTTCCGGCACCCAGCCCCGAACAGGGCCTCAACCGTTATTTGCAGGAGATCCGCAAGTTTCCCCTGCTGGAACCGGAAGAGGAATACATGCTGGCCAAGGCCTGGGTCGACCATCAGGACGCCGAGGCGGCCCAGAGGCTGGTGACGAGCCACCTGCGGCTCGCCGCCAAGATCGCAATGGGCTATCGCGGCTACGGCCTGCCGCAGGCCGAGGTCATTTCCGAGGCGAATGTGGGCCTGATGCAGGCGGTCAAGCGCTTCGACCCGGAAAAGGGCTTCCGCCTGGCCACCTATGCCATGTGGTGGATCCGCGCCTCGATCCAGGAATATATCCTGCGCTCGTGGTCGCTGGTGAAGATGGGCACCACCTCGGCCCAGAAGAAGCTGTTCTTCAACCTGCGCAAGGCCAAGTCCAAGCTGGGCGCGCTGGAAGAGGGCGACCTGCGCCCCGAAAACGTCACTCAGATCGCCCATGACCTGAACGTAACCGAGCAGGAGGTCATCGACATGAACCGCCGCCTGTCCAGCGGCGATGCCTCGCTGAACGCGACGGTAGGCTCGGGCGACGGCGAATCGACGGCGCAATGGCAGGACTGGCTGGAGGACGAGGACGCCAATCAGGCCGAGGCGTTCGCCGAGGCCGACGAATTGTCGGCGCGGCGCGAGATGCTGATCGCCGCCATGGACGTGCTGAACGACCGCGAAAAGGACATCCTGATGGAGCGCCGCCTGCGCGACGATCCGATGACGCTGGAGGATCTTTCGACGCGCTACGGGGTATCGCGCGAGCGCATTCGCCAGATCGAGGTCCGCGCCTTCGAGAAGCTGCAGAACCGCATTCGGGAGCTGGCGCGCGAACGCGGCATGACCGTGCCCGAAAACGCCTGACCCGCGATTGCCGCCGGCCTGTCCGTTCCATCGTCTTTCCGCTCCCGGCCTTGCTCTGCTCCGACGGCGCGCGAGGGACCATGCGCCGGCCGACACCCTGGCCGGCACGAGGGTCTTTTCGGCCCAAGGCATCGGAAAACCGCCGCCAGCCTTGCCTAAAAGCCCGGTGGAGCGACGTCGGCCCGAAGCGGCCGCCCCATGCAGCAGCCCGTTTGCGCGGCTGGCGCAGGCCGGGCGGTTTTCCCGGCAGCCACCCGCCGGCCCCACCAGCGCCGGGACGGGAATTATCGTGACAGCGGGCAGAGTTGACCGGCGCCCGGCTTGGCTTATGGTCGGGACAGGACAGCAGGGGCCGATGGCGCGGAAATGACGGCGCTGAACCAATATCAACGGCTGGAAGCCGCAGGAATCTGGCGCGAGACGCCCCAATCGCAGCTGCGCGACGTGATCGTCTCGTTCGGGGATGCGACATTGGTGCTGACCGATCCGCGCTCGGAAGTGCCGCTGGCGCATTGGTCGCTGCCCGCGGTCACCCGGCTCAATCCCGGCAAGTTGCCGGCGCGCTATGCGCCGGGCGGGCCCGATGCCGGCGAAGAACTGGAAATCGACGACGAACTGATGATCTCGGCCATTTCCAAGGTGCATCATGTGATCGAGGCCAGCAAGCCGCATCCCGGCCGACTGCGCGGCGGGCTGATGCTGGGCGCGGCGGCGGTCATGGCGCTGCTGGCGGTGTTCTGGGTCCCGCCGGCGCTGGTGCGCCATGCCGCCGATATCGCCCCGCCGGCGCAACGGGCCGAGATCGCTCGCATGGTGCTGGCCGAGGTTGCCAAGACCACCGGCAGCCCCTGCTCGCGCCCGGCGGGGGACATGGTGCGCCAGAAGCTGGCGATGCGGCTGATCGGCCCGGATGCGCAGATCGTCGTGGTGCCGGCAAGCCTGCGCGGCGCGATCCGCCTGCCCGGCCCGATCACCGTCATCGGCGAGGATCTGGTCGCGGGCCAGATGACCCCCGAAGTCGCCGCCGGCCATATCCTGGCCGCCCAGGCGGCGGCGGTGCAGGACGATCCCTTGCTGGCCGCACTGCGCCATGCCGGGCCCCGCGCCACCTTCCATCTGCTGACTGCCGGAACGCTGCCGGAAAAATCGCTGACGGGATATGGCGAGAAGCTGCTGGCCGGCCCCCTGCCCCGCCCCGAGGACGAACCGCTTCTAGCCTATTTCACCCGCACCGGCATCTCCAGCGAACCCTATGCCCGCTCGCTGGACCCGACGGGCGAGGCGGTGCTGGGCCTGATCGAGGCCGACCCCTTCCGCACCGCCGAACCGCGTCCCGTGCTTGGCGACCGGGAATGGATCGCGCTGCAGGAGATCTGCGATCAGTAGCCGCCGCTCAGCGCGGAAAGGCATCGTGATACCCGGCCTTGCGGATGGCATCGAGCGCCCGGACGATGCCTTCGCGGTCGGCAAAGGGGCCGGCCATGAGGAACTGCACCTCGCGACCGCCGACCCGATCCTTGCCGCGAAGCAGCGGATAGCCCATGCCGGCGATGCGGCCGGCCGCACGTTCGGCATTCCGGGGATCGGCGAAAGTGCCGATCTGCACATAGCGCGCCCCGGCCGGGATCATGCCGGCCGAAGGTTGCGTCGCAGGCTTGGCGCGGGGGGCGGCCGATACTGTGGCGGGGGCCGGTTTTTCGGGTGTCTGTCCGACAGTTGCGGATCGCGGCGGCCTGACCGCTGCCGTCGGCGGCGGCGCAGGCAGCGGAGCGGTGGCGGTTTCGCCTGCGGACAGATCGGGCAGCGTGCTTTCCGCGGCCTTGGACATGCTGCCCACCGGACGCGCGAAGCTAAGCCGCGACAGTTCGGATTTGGGCAGCGTCGCGCAATAGCCCTGCGTCGGATCGTCCAGCCCGGCCGCGCCCGGTCTATCGTCATAACCCAGCAGTTCGCAAAGCCGGCGGTTCGGTTGCAGGGCGCCCCCCATGTCCTGACGCAGCGCAGGCGCCGCCGCCAATGCCGCCCGCAACGTATCCGCCGGAACCGGGGAATGCGGCTCGGGCCCCAGATCTGGCAGACGCTCCATCGGCCGGGGATCGCTGGCCAATTCGCCGGGGCGCAGGTTGGTGATGACCTGCTGCAACAGCGCCTCTTCCAGCAATTCGGAGCGGCTGCGCCCGGCATTCGGGTCCAGCGCCCGCAGGCTTGATCCGCCATCCGCCCCGCGTGCCGAGAACGTCGGCGGATAGCCGCAGACCCGCGTGCCGTCGCGCGCAAGCCGCGGCGTCCAGCCGCCCGCATCGTCGCGCAGGAAAACGCAGCCGCGGCTGTCGATATACTGCCGCGACGGGAAATCGTCCGGCGGATCCTCGGCCGGGCGAAGCCCCTGCGCCAGCACAAGCCCCGGCAGCAGAACCAGCATCAGCCACAGAACAACCCGCATCGCCCCATCCTCGAATCACGCCTGATCCGGTGATAGGGCGAAAACCCTGAAGACCCCGTTAACGCCGGCTCATTTCGTGCCGAACATGCGGTCGCCGGCATCGCCCAGGCCCGGCACGATATAGCCGTGCTCGTCCAGCCGCTCGTCCAGCGCGGCGGTCACGATCGGCACGTCGGGGTGGGCCTCGCGCATCCGCTCGACCCCCTCGGGCGAGGCGAGCAGGCACAGGAAGCGCAGGTTGCGCGCGCCTGCCGCCTTGAGCAGGTCGATGGCCGCGACGGACGAGTTCCCCGTCGCCAGCATCGGATCGACGACGATGGTCATGCGCGCATCCAATTCCTTGGGAACCTTGGAATAATACTGCACCGGCTGCAGCGTCTCGGGGTCGCGGTAAAGCCCGATGAAGCCGACGCGCGCGGCCGGGATCAGCTCAAGGATGCCGTCCATGAGCCCGTTGCCGGCCCGCAGGATCGAGATCAGCGCCAGCTTCTTGCCTTCCAGCGTCGGCGCCTCCATCTCGCAAAGCGGGGTGTCGATGCGGATCGTGGTCATCTCCAGCTCGCGCGTGACCTCATAGGCCAGAAGCAGGCTGATCTCGCGCAGGAGACGGCGAAAGCCGGCGGTCGAGGTGGTCTTGTCGCGCATGAGCGTCAGCTTGTGCTGCACCAGCGGGTGATCGACGACGGTCAGGTGCGCTTGGGTCATGTCAGGTCCTTTCGCAGGCGGGTTCTGGTGGTCTGGTCGCAAAAGGCCGCATCGGCGGCCCAGAGGTTCATCTGCCGAAACTCGGCCTCGGCCCAACCGAAAGCGTCGGCAAGCCGCTGATATTCCTGCGACAGCGAAGTATGGAAGAAGGGCGGATCGTCGGTCGAGACGGTGACGCGCACGCCCGCATCGGCAAGCCGCGCAATGGGATGGGCGGCCCAGCCCGGCACCAGGCCAAGCGCGACGTTCGAGCCCGGGCAGACCTCCAGCGTGATCTCGCGTTCGGCAAGGTCGCGAAGCAGCTGCGCATCCTCGACAGCACGGATGCCGTGGCCGATGCGGGTGACGCCAAGCGCCAGCGCGTCGCGGATCGACTCGGGCCCGCGCCATTCGCCGGCATGGGCGGTCAGGCCCAGCCCCGCCTCGCGCGCGCAGTCGAAGGCCCAGGCGAAATCGCCAAGCTCGCCAGCATCCTCGGCGCCGCCGATGCCAAGGCCGGCGACCCAGCCGCCCGAGGTCTCGGCCGCGCAGATCGCGGTCTTGCGGGCACGCTCCGGGCCGAAATGGCGAATGCAGGTCAGCACGGCGCGGCTGGCGATGCCGTCACGCTCGGCCTGGGTCGCGGCCTCTTCCATGGCGGCCAGATAGTCGCGCCAGGCGGGCAGGTCCGCACCACCGCAGAATTCGGGCGAGACGAAAAGCTCGGCATAGATCGCACCCTGTTCCGCGCATTCCGCCAGCACCTCGGCAAGCAGCCGGGCATAGTCCCGCGGCGTGGTCAGAACCGAGGTCGCGGCCTCATAGACGCGCAGGAAGTCCTTGAAATCGCGATAGGCATAGGCGCCGTTCTCGTCGAAGATGCGGCTGATGTCGTGATGTTTCTCGGCGGCGAGCGCCCGGATCAGACCGGGCGGCGCCGCGCCTTCCAGATGCAGGTGCAGCTCGACCTTCTTCAGCGATTTCACAGGAACGACCTCCCCGGGCCGACCGGCGGCAGGCCAAGATGCGCAGCGACCGAGGCGGCGATGTCGGCGAAACCGACCTGGCCGATGCCGCGCGCGCCGCAGCCCCAGCCCAGAACCGGCACGCGTTCGCGGGTGTGGTCGGTGCCGTGCCATGTCGGATCGTTGCCGTGATCGGCGGTGAAGATCGCCAGATCGCCCGGCCGCAGGCGCGAGATCAGCGCGCCCGCCACGCCGTCGAACCATTCCAGCGCCGCCGCATAGCCCGCCACATCGCGGCGATGGCCGTAAAGGCTGTCGAACTCGACGAAATTGGCGAATGTCAGGCTGCCCGGTTCGGCCTCGTCCGCCAGGGCCAGCAGATGGCCGGCCAGATCGGCGTCGGACTTGCCCTTGTGCAGCTTGCCGATGCCGCGATGCGAGAAGATGTCGCCGATCTTGCCCACGGCATGGGTCGCCCGCCCTGCATCTTGCGCCACGTCCAGAAGCGTCGGCCCGGGCGGGGCGATGGCATAGTCGCGGCGGTTCGGCGTGCGGGCAAAGCCGCCCTCGGCGCCCAGGAAGGGCCGGGCGATGACCCGGCCCACGCGCATCGGATGGACCAGGGCAGCCACGTCCCGGCACAGCCGATGGAGCCGGTCGAGGCCGAAGGCCTCTTCATGCGCGGCGATCTGCAGCACGCTGTCGGCCGAGGTGTAGCAGATCGGCCAACCCGTGCGCAGGTGCTCGGCGCCCAGCCGGGCGATGATCTCGGTCCCCGAGGCGTGTTCGTTGCCGAGGATGCCCTCGGTTCCCGCGGCCTGGGCGATACGCCCGGTCAGGTCGGCGGGAAAGGCCGGGCGGGTGTTCGGGAAATAGTGCCAGTCCCAGGGCACGGGAACGCCCGCGATCTCCCAATGCCCCGAGGGGGTGTCCTTGCCGCGCGATATCTCGGTCGCCGCGCCCCACAGCCCCTGCGGCTCGGCGCCGAGGCCCGGCGCCGTCTCGCCGCTGGCCAGCCGGATCGCGGCGCCAAGGCCCAGCGCGTCCAGATGCGGCATCCGCAGCGGCCGCGCCTGCGCGATATGGGCGACGGTATTGGCGCCGGTATCGGGCAGGCCGTCGTTGAAATAGGCGTTCGCGTCGGGTGCCCCGCCGATGCCCACCGAATCCATCACGATCAGGAAGGCGCGTCTGTCGGTCATGTTACCTCGCTGCGGATCAATGGGCCGGGCTCCGGGCCATCGCCCAGCAGATAGGCGGCCGCGACGGTGGCGACCGCCGCATCGGCCGCCGCATCGGAAGCGGCATGGACCAGCGCCAGGGGACGACCCGGACCCGCCTCCTCGCCGATGCGGAGCAGTTCCGCAAGCCCCACCCGAGGGTCGATCCGGTCACCGGCATGCAGCCGCCCACCGCCCAGCGCCACCACGGCATGGCCCAGCACCTCGGTATCGATGGCGACGACGCGGCCATGGCCGGGCACGGCGCGCACCACCGGCGCGGGCGGCAGGTGGCGCTCGGGATGTTCGAGCAGGTCGGCCGGCCCGCCCTGCGCGACCACCATGCGGGCGAAACGCTCGGCCGCGGCGCCGCCGTCCAGCGCCCGCAAGGCGCCGTCGGCCAAGCCGCCAAGATCGAGGCAGGCCGAGGACAGCGCCAGCGACAGGTCGCGCAACGCCCCCTGTTCGCCCGTGAGCACGGCGATGGCCTCGCGCAGTTCCAGCGCATTGCCGGCGGCGCGCGCCAGCGGCTGATCCATGTCGGTGACATAGGCGCGGGTGCGGCAGCCGGCACCCTTCGCGGTATCGACCAGCGCCCGGGCCAGCGCCAGTGCCGCATCCGGGCTGCGCAGAAAGGCGCCGCTGCCTTGCTTGACGTCCAGCACCAGCGCATCCAGCCCCGCCGCCAGCTTCTTGGACAGGATCGAGGCGGTGATAAGGTCGATCGAGCCCACCGTCGCGCTTTCGTCGCGGATCGCGTAAAGCCGCGCATCGGCCGGCGCCAGTTCCGGCCCGGCCGCGACGATGGCGCAGCCGACCTCGGCCACCACGCGGCGGAAATCGTCCTCGGACAGCGCGGTGCGGAAGCCGGGGATCGCCTCCAGCTTGTCCAGCGTGCCGCCGGTATGGCCCAGCCCGCGCCCCGAGATCATCGGCACATAGGCGCCGCAACTCGCCACCAGCGGGGCCAGGATCAGGCTGACCGCATCGCCGATGCCGCCGGTCGAATGCTTGTCCACCACCGGCCCCGGCAGATCCCAGCGCAGCACATGGCCGGAATCGCGCATGGCCCGGGTCAACGCCACCCGCCCCGCCTCGTCCAGACCGCGCGTCAGCACCGCCATGGCAAAGGCCGCGGCCTGCGCATCGCTGACCGAACCGTCGGCCAGGCCGCGCGCGACCAGCGCCGCGCCCGCCGCGTCCAGCCCGCGCCCGTCGCGAACGGCGGCGATCACCGGACGCGGGTCGTGGCGGGGGCCGGCAGGGCTCATTCCGTGCCCGACATGTGGCTGATGCCAAAGCGGCCGGGCAGCAGCTCGCCGATGGTGGTGGCCAGTTCATGGCCCCGGGTCGTGGCCAGCAGCACCGGCGTCTCGGGGCGGCCGAACTCGGCCAGCTTCTGGCGGCAGCCGCCGCAGGGCGGCACCGGGCCTTGCGAGTCGGCGATGACGGCAACCTCGACGATCTCGGTCTCGCCCGCCGCGACCATGGCGGCTATGGCGCCGGCCTCGGCGCAGGTGCCCTCGGGATAGGCCACGTTCTCGACGTTGCAGCCGGCATAGATCCGGCCCGAGGCGCCGCGCACCGCCGCGCCCACCTTGAAGTTGGAATAGGGCGCATAGGCCCTTTCGCGCACCTCGCGCGCCGCATCCAGAAGCGCCATCGCCCCTCACCTTTCGCCTGCCCGTCCGACCGGATTGAGAGTTTGCGCGCCTGCCCCCCGCGATGCAAGTGCGGCGCATCCCCGCCCCTGCCCGCGATGCCCCCTGTTCCCCGGCGAAAAAATAGTTTAACGCTGAACCATCTTGAGAGGAGAGGGTCTGGCGATGGAAGAACGCAGACAGGACAACGCCCGGCAGGCGGCATTGGATTATCACGAATTCCCGCGCCCGGGTAAGCTCGAGGTGCGCGCGACCAAGCCCCTTGCCAACGGCCGCGACCTGAGCCGCGCCTATTCGCCCGGCGTGGCGGAAGCCTGCCTGGACATCAAGGCCGACCCCGCCGCCGCCGCCCGCTATACCGCGCGCGGCAACCTCGTCGCCGTGGTCTCGAACGGCACCGCCGTCCTGGGGCTGGGCAATATCGGCGCACTGGCCTCGAAGCCGGTGATGGAGGGCAAGGCGGTCCTGTTCAAGAAATTCGCCAATATCGACTGCTTCGACATCGAGCTGAACCAGCCCGACCCCGAGAAGCTGGCCGAGATCGTCTGCGCGCTGGAGCCGACCTTCGGCGCCATCAACCTCGAGGACATCAAGGCGCCCGACTGCTTCATCGTCGAGAAGCTGTGCCGCGAGCGCATGAACATCCCGGTCTTTCACGACGACCAGCACGGCACCGCCATCGTCGTCGGCGCCGCCGCGACCAACGCGCTGCATATCGCCCACAAGCGGTTCGAGGACATCAAGGTCGTCTCGACCGGCGGCGGCGCGGCCGGCATCGCATGCCTCAACATGCTGCTGAAGCTGGGCGTGAAGCGCGAGAACGTCTGGCTGTGCGACATCGCCGGCCTGGTCCACGAGGGCCGGACCGAGGAAATGACCCCGCAAAAGGCGGAATATGCGCAGAAATCCGACCTGCGTACGCTGGATGAGGCGATCGAGGGCGCGGACCTGTTCCTGGGCCTGTCCGGCCCCGGCGTGCTCAAGCCGCATATGGTGGCCAAGATGGCCAAGCGCCCGATCATCTTCGCGCTGGCCAACCCCACCCCCGAGATCCTGCCCGAGGATGCCCGCGCCGTCGCGCCCGATGCGATCATCGCCACCGGCCGCAGCGACTATCCCAACCAGGTCAACAACGTCCTGTGCTTCCCCTTCATCTTCCGCGGCGCGCTGGACGTGGGCGCAACCACGATCAACGACGAGATGCAGCTGGCCTGCATCGAGGGCATCGCCGCGCTTGCCCGCGCCACCACCAGCGCCGAGGCGGCGATGGCCTATCGCGGCGAGAAGATGAGCTTCGGCGCCGACTACCTGATCCCGAAGCCCTTCGATCCGCGGCTGATCGGCGTGGTCTCGACCGCCGTGGCCCGGGCCGCGATGGAAACCGGCGTGGCCACCCGGCCGCTGGACGACATCGCCGCCTACAAGCGCGCGCTGGACGGCTCGGTCTTCCGTTCGGCGATGATCATGCGCCCGGTCTTCGAGGCGGCCGCCACCGCCAAGCGCCGCATCGTCTTTGCCGAGGGCGAGGATGAGCGCGTGCTGCGCGCCGCCAACGCCATGCTGGAGGAAACCACCGACGCGCCGATCCTGATCGGCCGCCCCGAGGTGATCGAAAGGCGCGCCGAACGCGCCGGCCTGCCGATCCGCCCCGGCCGCGACTTCGAGATCGTGAACCCGGAAAACGACCCGCGTTATCGCGACTATTGGGGCACCTATCACGAGTTGATGGCCCGGCGCGGCGTCACGCCCGACATCGCCCGCGCCATCATGCGCACCAACACCACCGCCATCGGCGCCGTCATGGTCCACCGGGGCGAGGCCGACAGCCTGATCTGCGGCACCTTCGGGCAATACAGCTGGCACCTGAACTATGTCAGCCAGGTGCTGGCGCGCGACGGGCTGCGGCCGCAGGGCGCGCTGTCGCTGATGATCCTCGAGGACGGGCCGCTGTTCATCGCCGACACCCAGGTGACCCATTCCCCCACCCCCGAGCAGGTGGCCGAGGCCGCCATCGGCGCCGCCCGCCATGTGCGCCGCTTCGGCGTGACGCCCAAGGTCGCGTTGTGCAGCCATTCGCAATTCGGCAACCTGGACACCGACTCGGGCCGCAAGATGCGCGCGGCGGTCGAGATCCTGCATGCGCGCGGCGTCGATTTCATCTTCGACGGCGAGATGCATGTGGACTCGGCGCTGGACCCGACGATCCGCGAGCGGCTGCTGCCGCATTCCCGGATCGAAGGCGCGGCCAACGTGCTGGTCTTTTCGGGCACCGACTCGGCTTCGGGCGTGCGCAACGCGCTCAAGCTCAAGGCCAACGGGCTGGAGGTCGGGCCGATCCTGATGGGCATGGGCAATCGCGCCCATATCGTGACGCCCTCGATCACCACCCGCGGGCTGCTGAACATGAGCGCGATCGCCGGCACCCCGGTCGATCACTACAGGTAAGCGCACGGAACATGGGGCGGGGCGGCGGTGATTCTGCCGCCGCCCCTGCCCGGCCGGACTTCATTTTGCAAAATGGCGCGGGATTTTCAGCCCAAAGCAAAGTCTGCGCCGGTTTGCAAATTAACTCGCCCTGTGGGGGCGATGTTCTGCAAAATTTTTTGTCGCACCCCCGGTTGTGGGCGTTAACATCCTTGCGCCCTGCCTCCTGGCGCGCATAACTCCGCCCCATTCATCCGGGGAGGAGTTGGTTCATGGGATATCGGGAGATCTATTCCGCCTGGCAGGCAGATCCTGAGGGTTTCTGGATGCAGGCGGCCGAGGCCATCGAATGGGAGCGCAAGCCCTCGAAGGCGCTGTTCGACGACAAGGCCCCGATCTACGAATGGTTCTCGGACGGGATGGTGAACACCTGCTGGAACGCGGTGGACCGCCATGTGCTGGCCGGGCGCGGCGACCAGATCGCCATCCAGCATGAAAGCCCGATCACGCTTTCGACCAAGGGCATCACCTACAAGCAGTTGCAGGACCGCGTCGCCTCGCTGGCCGGCGCGCTGCGCATGCGCGGCGTCGAAAAGGGCGACCGCGTCATCATCTACATGCCGATGATCCCCGAAGCGCTGGAGGCGATGCTGGCCTGTGCCCGCCTTGGCGCCATCCACTCGGTCGTCTTCGGCGGTTTCGCCGCGAACGAATTGGCGGTGCGCATCGACGATTGCCAGCCCAAGGCGATCATCGCCGCCTCTTGCGGGCTGGAGCCGAACCGGGTCGTGCATTACAAGCCGCTGCTCGACGCCGCCATCGACATGGCCGAGCACAAGCCCGAATTCTGCGTGATCTTCCAGCGCGAGCAGGAGGTGGCGAAGCTGGTCGAGGGCCGCGACTTCAACTGGCACGGCTTCCAATACGGCGTGAAGCCCGCCGAATGCGTGCCGGTCGAGGGCAATCACCCGGCCTATATCCTTTACACCTCGGGCACCACCGGGCAGCCCAAGGGCGTGGTGCGCCACACCGCCGGCCACCTGGTCGCGCTGCAATGGTCGATGACGAACATCTACAACATCGCGGCCGGCGACCGTTTCTGGGCCGCCTCGGACGTGGGCTGGGTCGTCGGGCATTCCTATATCTGCTACGGGCCCCTGATCGCCGGCGCGACCACCGTGGTCTTCGAGGGCAAGCCCGTGGGCACGCCGCATCCCGGCGTGTTCTGGCGCATCATCCAGAACCACCGCATCAAGAGTTTCTTCACCGCGCCGACCGCGCTGCGCGCCATCCGCCGCGAGGACCCGGAGGGCGAGTGGATCAAGCGCTACAAGCTGCACGACCTGCAGGCGCTGTTCCTGGCCGGCGAACGCGCCGACCCCGACACGGTGAAATGGGCGCAGGAGCACCTGGGCGTGCCGGTGGTCGATCACTGGTGGCAGACCGAGACCGGCTGGGCCATCGCCGCCAATCCCATCGGCATCGAGACCCTGCCGACCAAGCTGGGCAGCCCCTCGGTCCCGATGCCCGGCTATGACGTGCAGGTGCTGGACGAGGCGGGCCATCCGGTGCCGGCAGGCACGCTGGGCGCCATCGCGGTCAAGCTGCCTTTGCCGCCCGGCACGCTGCCCGGGCTGTGGAATGCGGAAAACCGCTTCCGCAAGTCCTATCTCGACCATTTCCCGGGCTATTACGAGACCGGCGATGCGGGCTATATCGACGAGGACGGCTATCTTTACATCATGGCGCGCACCGACGACGTGATCAACGTCGCGGGGCACCGGCTTTCGACCGGAGCGATGGAGGAGGTGCTGGCCAGCCATCCCGATGTGGCGGAATGCGCGGTGATCGGCGTGGCGGACAGTCTCAAGGGCCAGTCCCCGGTCGGGTTCCTGTGCCTCAAGGCCGGGGCAAGCACGCCGCATGAGCGGGTGGTCGCGGATGTGGTGCGAATGGTGCGCGACAAGATCGGCCCGGTCGCAGCCTTCAAGTCGGCCTGCGTGGTGGACCGGCTGCCCAAGACCCGTTCGGGCAAGATCCTGCGCGCCACCATGGCCAAGATCGCCGATGGCGAACCGTTCAAGACCCCCGCCACCATCGACGACCCGGCGATCCTGGACGAGATCCGCGAGGCTCTGGCGGGGCTCGGCTATCCCGAGACCGCCAAGGCGAGCTAGGCCGTTCCCGGCTTCGCGGCCGGATTCGAGTATTTGGGGAACGAAGAAGCAGGGGCACCGCGTATGGAAGCGGCGCCCCTTGTCGTCAGTCGATTTGTGCGCCGAGGCCGCGCATCAGCGGCAGGAAATCGGGGAAGGAGGTGGCGATGGGACCGCCGTCATCGACCGAGATCGGCTGGTGCGAGGCGAGGCCCGCGACCAGGAAGGACATGGCGATGCGGTGGTCGAGATGGGTGGCGCAGGTGGCGCCGCCATCGAGCCCGCCCTTGCCGTGGACGGTCATGGTATCCTGAGTGTCCACGACCTCGGCGCCATTGGCGCGCAGGCCGACGGCCATGGCGTCGATGCGGTCGCTTTCCTTGACGCGCAATTCGTGAACACCCTGCATGACGGTCGTGCCCTCGGCAAAGCAGGCGATGACCGAGAGGATCGGGAATTCGTCGATCATGCTGGCGGCGCGTTCGGCGGGCACGGTCACGCCTTTCAGCGGACCATGGCGGACGACCAGGTCGGCGACCGGCTCGCCGCCCTCTTCGCGCTGGTTCTCGAAGCGGATGTCGGCGCCCATCTCCAGCAGCGTGACATAGAGCCCGTCGCGGGTCGGGTTGCGGCTGACGCCCGGGACGCGGATTTCCGAGCCCGGCACGATCAGCGCCGCCGCCACCGGGAAAGCGGCGCTGGACGGGTCGCGCGGCACCACCACCGGCTGCGGTTTCAACTCGGGCCGGCCCTTGAGGGTGATGACATGCCCCTCGGCGGTCGTCTCGGTGGTGATGGCGGCACCGAAGCCGGCCAGCATGCGCTCGGTATGGTCGCGGGTCAGCTCGGCTTCGATCACCACCGTTTCGCCCGGCGCGTTGAGCCCGGCAAGCAGCACCGCCGACTTGATCTGGGCGCTGGCGACCGGGGTCTTGTAGCGCACCGGCACCGGCTCGGACGCGCCCTTGATGGTGAGCGGCAGGCGCTTGCCCTCGCGCGCCGTGACCTCGCAGCCGAAAAGTTCCAGCGGGTCGGTGACGCGGCCCATCGGGCGGCGCGACAGGCTGGCATCGCCGGTGAAGGTGGCGGTGATCGGCGTGGTTGCCATGGCGCCCATGATCAACCGCACGCCGGTGCCGGAATTGCCGCAGTCGATCACCCCCTCGGGCTCGGCAAAGCCGCCGACTCCGACGCCGTTGACGCGCCATTCCCCCTCGCCCAGCCGCTCGACCTGCGCACCGAAGGCCCGCATCGCCGCTGCCGTGTCCAGCACGTCCTGGCCCTCCAGCAGGCCGGTGATATGGGTCTCGCCCACCGAAAGCGCGCCTAGGATCAGCGCGCGATGGCTGATCGACTTGTCGCCCGGCACCTGGGCCTCGCCGGTCAGGGGGCCCGAGCGGCGGGCGGTCATCGGCAGCGGTTCGGCGGAATGTGACATGAAGGCCCCCTCGTGCTTGTCGCGCAAGGTGATAGCGGTCACGGGCGGGGGTTGCAATCGGGGGCGATCAGGGCGCTTCAGGATCGGCGGCGGAAGGTGACGTAATGCGGCACCCGGCCTTCGCGCAGCGCCTTCTGCTCATAGCGGGTGCTGGGCCAGTCCTCCCATGCCTGCGGCCCCTCGGCAATCAGGTCGAAGCCGGCCTGCGGCACCTCTTCCAGCGTCTGGCGGACATAATCGGGGATGTCGGTCGCGACGCGGAACTCGGCGCCCGGCTTCATCACGCGGGCGAGCGGGATGAGGTGCTCGGGCGTGACGAAACGGCGGCGGTGATGGCGGGCCTTGGGCCAGGGGTCGGGATAGTTCAGAAAAGCCTTGTCGATCGAGGCATCGGGCAGCACATCCATCAGGTCGCGCGCATCACCCGGATGCACGCTCACGTTCTCGACCCCCGCGGCGCGGATCTTGCCCAGGAGCATGGCGACGCCGTTGATGAAAGGCTCGCAGCCGATGATGCCGATCTCGGGATAGCGGGCGGCCATGTGGACCATGTGCTCGCCGCCGCCGAAGCCGACTTCCAGCCAGACCGGCCGGTCGTCGCCGAAGATCGTGCTGGGCGCGACGGGCTCGCGCCCGGGGTTCTCCTGGACGGTGATGCCGCGCGGACGCAGGCTGCCCAGATCCTCGGACAGATAGCCCTTCTGGCTTTGGCGCAGGGTCTTGCCGTGGCGGCGACCGTAGAAGTTGCGGCGCGGGGGATTCGGATCGAATTCGCTCATGATTCGTTCAGGCCGGTTCCGTCACTCGGCGGCAAGGCGCGAGATCACCACCGTCACCTCGGGTTTCTTGCCGATTTCCTCCATCGAGACCTGGCGGGTGATCTTGCGGATCGCCTCTTCCAGCCGGTCGTCGTCCATCACCGTGCGGTCGTCGGCGCGTTCCAGGAACTCGGCCAGCTCGCCCTCGATATTGCGCGCCAGCGGCACCCCGGCGCGGCCCAGCTCTGGCAGGCCGGACAGCTCCACCCAGGCGTCGGGCAACGGGCTGTCGTCCTCGTCGATGATGACCGAGACCATGGCACGGCCGTTCAACGCCATGCGGATGCGGTCGCGGACCACGCCGTCCATGGCCCCGATCAGCATCGTCCCGTCGAGGTAAAGCCGCCCGGTATCGATCTGATCGACCACCCGCGGCGCCGTGCCCGACAGGTCCAGCATGGTGCCGTTCGTCGCCACGACCGAGGGGATGCCACGCGCCTCGGCCAGCTTGGCATGTTCGCGCAGGTGCATGTGCTCGCCATGCATCGGAATGACGATCTGCGGCTTCAGGAGGTCGTGCACAGCCTCGATATCCGGCCGGTTGGCATGGCCCGAGACGTGATAGAGCCCGTCTTCGGCGTCATAGAGGTCCACGCCCATCTCGGAAAGCGCATTCATGATGCGGATCACGCCGCGCTCGTTGCCGGGGATGGTGCGCGAGCTGAACAGGAAGCTGTCGCCCTCTTTCAGCTCGATGCCCAGATAGCGGCCGCGCGACAGCTGGGCGCTGGCGGCACGGCGCTCGCCCTGGCTGCCGGTGACGATCAGCATCACCTTGTCGCGCGGCAGTTCCGAGGCTTCCTCGGGGCCGATGAACGAGGGGAAGTTCGTCAGGATGCCGGTTTCGACGCCGACGGTCACCATGCGACGCATGGCCCGGCCCAACAGGCAGATCTTGCGGCCGGCGGCAACGCCGGCTTCGGCCAGGGTCTTGAGGCGGGCGATGTTGCTGGCGAAGGTGGTCGCCACCACCATCTGCCGCTGCGCCATGACGAAATCCAGAAGCGGATTGGCCAGCACCGCCTCGGACCGGCCGGGATGGGGCGAGAAGACATTGGTGGAATCGCAGGTCAGCACCTTGATCCCCTGCCCCTCGTTGGCGATGTCGTGCCAGAGGATCGGGTCGAAAGCCTCGCCTACCACCGGGGTGCCGTCCAGCTTGAAATCGCCGGTATGCACGATCCGCCCCGCCGGCGTGTCGATGATCAGCGCCGAACTTTCAGGGATCGAATGGCTGATCGGGACGAACTGCACCCGGAACGGGCCGGCCGTCACGACATCGGGCCGCGGGGCGTGGATATGCAGCTGATCGACGGGCTGGCCGGCCTCTTCCAGCTTCAGCCGCGCCAGCGCGCCGGTGAAGCGGCGGCAATGCACCGGCTTTTGCAGCCTGGGCCACAGCAGGCCAAGCGCGCCGACGTGATCCTCGTGCCCATGGGTGATGAAGATGGCGTCGATGCGGTCGCGATTGGCTTCCAGCCAGGCGACATCGGCCATGATCAGGTCGATGCCGGGCGCGCTGTCCATGTCGCCGAAGGTCACCCCCAGGTCGACGACGATCAGCCGCTCGCGTCCCGGCTGGCCATAGCCGTAGACATAGGCGTTCATGCCGATTTCGCCCGCGCCGCCCAGCGGCAAATAGATCAGGCGCTCAGCCATTGCCCATCTCCTTGTTGTAATCATGGATCAGGCGCAGGCCGTGCATGGTCAAGTCGTCCTCGATCGCGTCGAACAAATCAAATCCCTGGTCGAACAGCGGCGCCAGCCCGCCTGTGGCTATAACCTTCATCGGCCGGCCGCGTTCCAGGCGGATCTTGTCGACCACGCCCTGCACCAGGCCGATATAGCCCCAGAAGATGCCGGACTGGATGCAGGCCACGGTATTGGTGCCGATCACCTTGGCCGGCATGGTCACGTCGACATGCGGCAGGCTGGCCGCGCCCATGTGCAGGGCCTCCAGCGACAGGTTCACCCCCGGCGCAATGACGCCGCCGACATAGGCGCCGTCGGTGTCCACCACGTCGAAGGTCGTGGCGGTGCCGAAATCGACCACGATCAGGTCCGGCCCGTGCCGCTCGAACGCCCCCCAGGTATTCACCAGGCGGTCGGGGCCGACCACGGTGCCGAAATCGACCCTCGGCGCCACAGGCAGCAGGCAGTCCGGCTTGCCCACCACCAGCGGGCGGGTGTCGAAATAGCGATTGCAGAGCACGCGCAGGTTGAACACCACCCGCGGCGCGGTCGAACTGATGATGCAGGCATCGATGTTCAGTTCCAGCTTCTGCAGGGAAATCAGCGTGGACAGCCAGACGAAATACTCGTCCGCCGTGCGCCGGTGGTCGGTCGAGATGCGCCAGAGGCCCACGAATTTCTCGCCGTCCCAGACGGAAAAGACCGTGTTGGTGTTGCCGGTGTCGATGCAAAGCAGCATGGCCTAGCCTCCGAAAAAGACTTCGGCGGCGGGAATGACCTGCCGCCCCGCCGGGCCGCGCAGGATCAGCGCGCCGCTGTCGTCGATGCCCTCGAAGATGCCGTGGCTTTCGGCAGTGCCGGTGCGGGCGATGATCGGCTCGCCCAGCCGGGCCGCGCGGGCCAGCCAGGCATTGCGGATCGGCGCGAAGCCATAGATGTCGAGCTGCGCCTGCCAGCGTGCAAAGGCCGGCGCCAGCAGGTCCAGGAATTCCTCGGGATCGACGGCGTGGCCAGTCTCGCCTTGCACGGAAACCGGCGGGGTGGCACCGGGCTCGACCGCGCCGGCATCGGGCGCGGCGGCCAGGTTGACGCCGATGCCGACCGCGACGGCCTGCACGCCGGGGCCGGAGCCCGAGCTTTCCAGCAGGATGCCCGCCACCTTGCCGCCGTTCAGCAGCACGTCGTTCGGCCATTTGATCGCCAGCCGCGCGGCCGGGCCGCAGGCCAGACCAAGCGCATCGTAGAGCGCCAGCGCGGCGACGAAGGACAGTTGCGCCGCCGCCAGCGCCCCTCCCTGGGGCCGCAGAACCAGCGTGCCGGCAAAGTTTCCGGCCGGCATGACCCATTCGCGCCCGCGACGGCCACGGCCCGCGAATTGCTCGCG
Organism: Paracoccus sp. SSJ; assembly: GCF_030234105.1. Lineage (NCBI taxonomy): Bacteria > Pseudomonadati > Pseudomonadota > Alphaproteobacteria > Rhodobacterales > Paracoccaceae > Paracoccus > Paracoccus sp. SSJ. The sequence goes on from NZ_JASSPE010000014.1 coordinate 82,562, forward strand.
GGCCAGCACCCAGGCAGAACCGGAAAGGCCGGGCGCCAGCTTCAGCGCCTCGGCATTGGTGCTGTCGGTGCGGGCCAGCACATGGCGGGCCACGCCCTCGGGCCAGGCGTCACTCACCTTGCACGGGCTCGGCTTGCGCGGCTTCGGCGGGCTGCTCGATGGCGGCCACCGGACCGACCAGGGTCTCCGCGGCGCGGCCGGCGGCGGAATCGACGCCGAACATGCTGATCGCACCCACCAGCATCGCCAGCGCCGGCACCATCAGCGCCAGGTATTGCACCGCGCCCATGCGCGAGGTCATGCCCTCGGATTCGCCGCCGAAATACATGTAATAGACGATGCGCAGGTAATAGAAGGCGCCGATGACCGAGGCGATCACGCCCAGCACCGCCAGCCAACCCATGCCGGCATCGACCGCCGCCGTCAGCACGCCGAACTTGGCAAAGAAGCCCAGCGTCGGCGGCACGCCGGCAAGGCTGAACATCAGGACCAGCATCGCCAGCGCCTTGACCGGATCGGTCCAGGCAAAGCGGTTCAGCGCGGCAAGGTCGGTCACCGGCACGCCGTCGCGCTCCATCGACAGGATGAAGGCGAAGGTGCCGATGTTCATCACCGCATAGATGGTCATGTAAAGCAGCATGTTCTGCACGCCGATGGCGGTGCCTGCGGCAAGGCCGACCAGGGCAAAGCCCATATGCGCGATCGAGGAATAGGCCATCAGCCGCTTGATGTTGGTCTGGCCGATCCCGGCGATCGAGCCCAGGAACATCGACATCACCGCCAGCGCCGCGACGATCTGGCTCCAGTCGCCGATGACATGGCCGAAGGCGTCGAAGACCAGCCGCGCGATCAGCGCCATGGCCGCGACCTTGGGCGCGGTGGCGAAGAAGGCGGTGACCGGCGTCGGCGAGCCCTCGTAGACGTCGGGCGTCCACATGTGGAAGGGCACGGCCGAAACCTTGAACGACAGGCCCACCAGCATGAACACCAGGCCGAACAGCACGCCCAGCGACAGGTGGCCGGCCTCGATGGTCGAGATGATGCCCTCGAACCCGGTGGTGCCGGCAAAACCGTAGACCAGCGAGGCGCCATAGAGCAGCAGGCCCGAGGAAAGCGATCCCAGCACGAAGTATTTCAACCCCGCCTCGGACGAGCGCACCGAGTCGCGGCGCATGGCGGCGACGACGTAAAGCGCCAGCGATTGCAGCTCCAGCCCCATGTAGAGCGTCAGCAGGTCGCCGGCCGAGACCATGAACATCATGCCCAGCACCGCCAGCGCGACGATGATCGGGAACTCGAAGCGCAGCATGTTGCGGCGCTGCATGTAATCGGCGCTCATCGCCAGCACGCCGGCGGCGGCGACCAGCGTCACCACCTTGGCAAAGCGCGAGAAGCCGTCGTCGATGAACATGCCGTGGAAGGCGGCGCCGTCGACATGGTTGCCGAGGCCCACCATGGCCGCGACGACCAGGAAGGCCGCGACCGTGACCCAAAGCAGCGTCCGGGCCAGCCTGTCCTTGCCGAGATAGGCCCCCGCCATCAGGGCGGCAAGGGCGTAACCGGCCAGCACCACCTCGGGCAGAATGGTCGAGAAATCGAGCGAGGTCATGTCCGTCCCCTAGTGGCTGGCTTGGGCCGTGGCGACGGGTGCCGCCGGCTGGCTCTGGTTGTAGTCTTGCACGAGTGCTGCGACCGCCGGGCCGGTCACGTCGGTGACGAGCCGCGGATAGACGCCCAGGATCAGCGTCACGGCGATCAGCGGGATGAACACCCAGCGTTCGCGCGGGGTCATGTCGGTGATCGACTTGAGGCTTTCCTTGATGAGCTGGCCCAGCGTCACCCGGCGATACAGCCAGAGCGCATAGGCCGCCGACAGGATCACCCCCGAGGTCGCGACCAGCGCCACCCAGGTATCGACGCGGAAGACCCCCATCAGCGTCAGGAACTCGCCCACGAAACCCGAGGTGCCCGGCAGGCCCACGTTCGCCATGGTGAAGAACATGAACACCGCCGCATAGGCCGGCATCCGGTTCACCAACCCGCCATAGGCGTCGATCTCGCGCGTGTGCATGCGGTCGTAGATCACGCCGACGCACAGGAACAGCGCGCCCGAGATAAAGCCGTGCGACAGCATCTGGAAGATCGCGCCGTCGACGCCGATCTGGTTCGCGGCAAAGACGCCCATGGTCACGTAGCCCATATGGGCGACCGAGGAATAGGCGATGACCTTCTTCATGTCCGACTGCGCCAGCGCCACCAGCGAAGTGTAGACGATGGCGATGGCCGACAGCCAGAAGACATAGGGCTGGGCCACGCCGCTGGCGACCGGGAACATCGGCAGCGAGAAGCGCAGGAAGCCGTAGCCGCCCATCTTCAGCAGCACCGCGGCCAGCAGGACCGAGCCGGCGGTCGGCGCCTGGACGTGCGCGTCGGGCAGCCAGGTATGGACCGGCCACATCGGCATCTTGACCGCGAAGCTGGCAAAGAAGGCCAGGAACAGCAGCATCTGCATGCCGCCGACCACGGTCATGCCCAAGAGGCGGAAGTTCTCGGACGGGAAGTCGAAGGTCAGCAGCGTCGGGATGTCGGTGGTGCCCGCCATGCGATACATGGCGATCATCGCCACCAGCATCAGCACCGAGCCGAGGAAGGTGTAGAGGAAGAACTTGAAGGACGCATAGATGCGGTCCTTGCCGCCCCAGATGCCGATGATCAGGAACATCGGGATCAGCCCCGCCTCGAAGAACAGGTAGAACAGCACCAGATCGAGCGCGGTGAAGACGCCGATCATCAGCCCTTCCAGCACCAGGAAGGCGATCATGTATTCCTTGACCTTGTCCTGAACCTGCCAGGTCGAAAGGATGGTCAGCGGCATCATGAAGGTGGTCAGCAGCACGAACAGCACCGAGATGCCGTCCACGCCCATCTTGTAGCGCAGCCCCATGATCCAGGCGTGATCCTCGACGAACTGGAAGCCGGTGTTCGCCGGGTCGAAGCGGAACAGCACGAAAAGCGAGATCACGAAGGTCGCCGTGGTGGTCAGCAGCGCCAGCCATTTGGCGTTGCGCGCCGCGGCCTCGTCCTGGCCGCGCAGGAACAGCGCCATGATGATGGCGGCGACGATCGGCAGGAAGGTGATGATGGAAAGAAGGTTCGTCATGTCAGTGCGCGCCCCGCATCATCACCCAGATCAGCAAGCCCACGATGCCCAGAACCATCGCGAAGGCGTAGTGGAACAGATAGCCCGATTGCACCCGGACCGCCGCGCGGGTCAGCCGCGGGATCAATCCCATGGCCACTCCGTTGATGGTGCCGTCGATGACGGCGCCGTCGCCGCCCTTCCACAGCACGCGGCCAAGCCATTTCGCCGGGCGGACGAAGATGAACTCGTAGATCTCGTCGAAATACCATTTGTTGAGCAGGAACCGATACAGCGCCGGCTGCTGCGCCGCCAGCCGCCGCGGCAGCGACGGGTTGGCGATGTAGAATGTCCAGGCGGTGATCAGCCCCAGCACCATGGCGACGAAGGGCGAGACCTTCACCCAGGCCGGCGCATGATGCGCCTCGTCCATGATGTGGTTGTCGGGATGCATGTAGATCGCACCGCCGACCGGCGCGGCGATCTCGGCATGTTCGGCCTCGGCGGCCGCTTCGCCCTCGGCGGTCGCGGTATCGGCGACGGCGTGCTCCACCGGAGCCTCGGCGGTCGCGTGCTCTGCTTCTTCGCCCTCGGCCGCTTCGTGATGCGCGCCGGCGATGTGGAAATATTCCGTGACCTTGTGATGGTCGCCGAAGAAGGGACCATACCAGACCATGCCGGCAAAGACCGCGCCGATGGCCAGCACGCCCAGCGGGATCGTCATCACCGGCGGGCTTTCATGCGCATGATCATAGGCGTGATGGTCGCCGCGCGGCTTGCCGTAGAAGGTCAGGAAGATCAGCCGCCAGCTGTAGAAGCTGGTGAAACAGGCCGCGATGACCAGCAGCCAGAAGGCATAGCCGCTGCCCGCATAGGCGCTTTCGATGATCGCGTCCTTGGACAGGAAACCGGCAAAGCCCAAGTGGGTCAGCGGAATGCCGACGCCGGTGATGGCGAAGGTGCCGATCATCATCGCCCAGAAGGTCAGCGGGATCTTCTTCCGCAGCCCGCCATAGTTCCGCATGTCCTGTTCATGGTGCATGGCATGGATCACCGAGCCGGCGCCCAGGAACAGCATGGCCTTGAAGAAAGCGTGCGTCAGCAGGTGGAACATGGCCGCCGAATAGACGCCGACACCCGCCGCCACGAACATGTAGCCCAACTGCGAACAGGTCGAATAGGCGATGACGCGCTTGATGTCGTTCTGCACCAGGCCGACGGTCGCGGCGAAGAAGGCGGTGGTGGCGCCGATGATGACGATGAAGTTCTTGGCATCCGGCGCGAATTCGTAAAGCGGCGACATGCGGCAGACCAGGAACACGCCGGCCGTCACCATGGTCGCGGCATGGATCAGCGCCGAAACCGGGGTCGGGCCTTCCATCGCGTCCGGCAGCCAGGTGTGCAGCAAGAGCTGCGCCGACTTGCCCATGGCGCCGACGAACAGCAGGAAACCCAGCAGGTTCGCGGCGTTCCAGTCGCGCCACAGGAAATGCATCTCGGTCTGCGCAAGCTGCGGCACCTGGCGGAAGATCTCGTCGAACTGGACCGAGCCGGTCAGCCAGTAGATGCCGAAGATACCCAGCAGGAAGCCGAAGTCGCCGACCCGGTTGACGATGAACGCCTTCATCGCCGCGGCATTGGCGCTGGCCTTCTTGTAGTAGAATCCGATCAGCAGGTAGGAGGCGACGCCCACGCCCTCCCAGCCGAAGAACATCTGCAACAGGTTGTCCGCCGTCACCAGCATCAGCATGGCGAAGGTGAAGAACGAGAGATAGGCGAAGAAGCGCGCCTTGTAGTGCTCGTCATGCGTCCAGTTGTCGTCATGGGCCATGTAGCCCAGCGAATACATGTGCACGAGCGCCGAAACGGTGGTCACGACGATCAGCATGATCGCGGTCAGCCGGTCCAGCCGGATCGCCCATTCGGCATGGAAATCGCCGGTCACGACCCAGTCGAGCACCGGGATATGCCGCGGCACGCCGTCGAAGGACAGAAACAGGTACCAGCTGATCAGGCAGCTGAGGAACAGCACGCCCGTGGTCAGGTATTGCGCTGCCTTCTCGCCGATCGCCCGCCAGCCCAGCCCGGCGATCAGCGACGCGATGAGCGGCGCAAAGAGGACGAATTTTTCCATGGCCGCTTATCCCTTCATCACGTTGACGTCTTCCACCGCGATGGTGCCGCGGTTGCGGAAGAAGACCACCAGGATCGCCAGGCCGATGGCGGCCTCGGCGGCGGCGACGGTCAGCACGAACATGGTGAAGACCTGCCCGGCCAGATCGCCCAGATGGGTCGAGAAGGCGACGAAGTTGATGTTCACCGCCAGCAGCATCAGTTCGATCGACATCAGGATGACGATGACGTTCTTTCGGTTCACGAAGATCCCGAAAATGCCGGTGACGAACAATATCGCCCCCACAACAAGATAATGAGTCAATCCGATCATCGTCCTGGTCCCTCCGGGTCGTTCACCCGTTGAAATATCCGTTTGCTACTAGGACCGCCGTGACGATCCCGATGGCTATCGCGGTCCAGCCTGCCGCGTTCAAAGCCCCTGCCCCGGCTTCACGTCCTTCAATTCCATCGTCTTGGCCGGGTCGCGCCACATCTGTTCCAGCACGTTCTGGCGCTTGACGTCCTTGCGGTGGCGCATGGTCAGCACGATCGCCCCGATCATCGCCACCAGCAGCACCAGGCCGGCAAGCTGGAACATCAGCACATAGCGGTCGTAAAGCACGAGGCCGAGGCCCAGGGTGTTCTCGACCGCCGCATCCACCGGAGCGGCGCGCAGGCTTTCGGCCTGGTCCGAGGGCGTCCAGCCCGAAAAGGCGATGCCCAGCTGCGCCAGCAGCACGACGCCGATCACCAGCGCCAGCGGCAGGTAGCGCGCCAGTTCGCCCTTCAGCTCGGCGAAATCCACGTCCAGCATCATGACGACGAACAGGAACAGCACCGCCACAGCGCCGACATAGACCACGACCAGCAGCATGGCGACGAACTCCGCGCCTTGCAGCACGAACAGCCCCGCCGCGGACAGGAAGGCCAGGATCAGCCACAGCACCGAATGCACCGGGTTGCGGCCGATCACGACCATGAACCCGGCGACGCAGGCGCTGATCGCGAACAGGTAGAAAGCGAAGGTCATCATTCCTCGTCCTCCTCGGCATAGACGCTCTGGGCGATTTCCAGCGCCTTCTGCATCGCGGGCAGCCCGCCGAACATGCTCATCTGAAAGATCGTCTCGGCGATCTCGCGTTTGGTGGCGCCGGCCGCCAGCGCCTGACGGACGGTCATGCGCAACTGCGGCTCGGCCAGCGCGCCCTGAACGGTGATCGCGCCGATGGTGAGAAGCAGGCGCGTCTTGGCGTCCAGCCCCTCGCGGTTGAAGGTCTTGCCGAACCACATTTCCAGCATGTCGGCAGGAATGGTCGGCACCAGCTTTTCCATGGCGCGCATGTCGAAATGCTCGAGCGCCGGGTTGAAGGCGCGCGCCATCTCCTGGCCGGATTGCAGCATCTGCTGGAACAGCTTCTGGAAGGCATCGGTCATGGACTTGTTCCTTCCGCTTCGAAAACCTCGATGGCGGCGTTCAGCGCGTTGATCGCCGCCGGCATCCCGCCATAGAGGTGCATCTGGAAGATCGCCTCGCAGATTTCCCGCGCGCTCGCGCCCGCGCGCAGGGCCGAGGCCACGTTCACCTTGAGCTGCGGCCGGGTCTGCCCGCCCATCGCCGCCAATGCGCCGACGGTGACCAGCAGCCGGGTCTTCAGATCCAGCCCCTCGCGCGCATAGACCTCGCCCATCCCGTGACCCACGACCGTTTCGGCCACCGCATCGGGCAGCCAACGGCCATAGCGGTCGCGCAGGGCCACCTCCATCCCCGGATTGAGATGCTCGGCCAAGGCGCGGCCGCGCTGATATGCGGCGTCAGCGGTCATCTGTAGGGCGCATCCAGTTGCAGGTTGCGGGCGATCTCGGCCTCCCAGCGTTCGCCGTTCGCAAGCAGCTTTTGCTTGTCGTAGAACAGCTCCTCGCGGGTTTCGGTCGCATATTCGAAGTTCGGACCCTCGACGATGGCATCGACCGGGCAGGCTTCCTGGCAGAAACCGCAATAGATGCATTTCGTCATGTCGATGTCGTAGCGCGTGGTCCGGCGCGAGCCGTCCTCGCGCGGTTCGGCGTCGATGGTGATGGCCTGGGCCGGGCAAACCGCCTCGCACAGCTTGCAGGCGATGCAGCGTTCCTCGCCGTTGGGATAGCGGCGCAGTGCGTGTTCGCCCCGGAAGCGCGGCGACAGCGGGCCCTTTTCATGCGGGTAGTTCAGCGTCGGCTTGGGCGACACGAAATAGCGCATCCCCAGGCCGAAACCCTTGATGAAATCCCACATCAGGAAATATTTGGTCGCACGGGCGAAATCGAAGGCCATCAGAAACGCTCCCCTTCCCTGGGGGCCGCGAAACGGTCGAACGCGGCGACATAATCCCGAATGCGGGCGCCGTCCTGCGCTTGTTCCGCACTGTCCAGATTGTTGGCGAGGAAATGCGCCAGCTCCACCTTGTCGGTCTCACTGGCTTTGGCAAATGCCTCGGCTAGCTTGTTGGAATACATGGCTTATCCTCCGACCGCAAAGCGGGCCCAGAAGCCGCCCAGGATTTCGTAGCGGGCCAGGATCGCCACCAGCACCACCCAGCCCAGCGACAGGGGCAGGAACACCTTCCAGCCGATGCGCATCAGCTGGTCGTAGCGGTAGCGCGGCACGATCGCCTTGACCATGGCGAACATGTAGAACCAGAACCACATCTTGATGACCATCCACCACCAGCCGTCGGCGATGAACGGCACCGGCGACAGCCAGCCGCCGAAGAACAGCAGCGACAGGAGCGCGCACATCAGATACATGGCGATATATTCGCCCGCCATGAACAGCAGGTAGGGCGTGGACGAATATTCGGTCATGAAGCCCGCGACCAGTTCGGACTCGGCCTCGACCAGGTCGAAGGGCGGGCGGTTGCACTCGGCGAGCGCCGAGACGAAGAACAGCACCACCATCGGCAGGTGCGGCAGCCAATACCAGTTCAGCAACCCGTAATCGCCGCGCTGCGCCTCGACGATGGCGGTCAGGTTCATCGAGCCGGTCGAGATGATGATCCCGATGATGATCAGCCCCAGCGACACCTCGTAGGAGATCATCTGCGCCGCCGACCGCAACGAGGCGAGGAACGGATATTTCGAGTTCGAGGCCCAGCCGCCCATGATGACGCCGTAGACCTCGAGAGAGGAGGCGGCAAAGATGAACAGGATGCCCACGTTGATGTTCGCCATCACCCAGCCTTCGTCGAAGGGGATGACCACAAAGGCGAACAGCGCCAGCATCATCGACAGGAAGGGCGCCAGGAAATAGACGAACTTGTCCGCGCCGGCCGGAATGACGATTTCCTTGACGATGTATTTCAGCGCGTCGGCGAAGGTCTGCAACAAGCCCCAGGGGCCGACCACGTTCGGGCCGCGGCGCATCTGCACCGCCGCCCAGATCTTGCGGTCGCCATAGACCATGAAGATCAGCGAACCCATGACGAAGGCGATGACCGCCAGACCCTGCAAGAGCATGCTGAGCGCGAAACCGTAGGGCGAGGCCCAGAATTCAGCCATGATCTTTCGTCCCTCTCATCACGCCGCGGGAATGCCGCGTGCCTTGCATTCCTGCAAGGTCTGTTTCGTTGTCATCACCGTCAGGCCCATCGGTTTTTTCTCGGAAAGCGTGAATACCGAACCGACGACCATCTTGCCGTTGCGCTTGTCCCGGAGCGTGCGGATGTGCCGGGCGTAGGACGCCCCTTTCGCATCGGCCCAGCTGGCCAGCGCGCATGTGGCATAGGCGAAGGCGGTGTCGGCGTCCACCCCGCCGCGCAGGTTTGCCGTAACTTCCACCAGGCTGTCCGCCCCCTTGCGCGAACTGGCAAGCGCGGCGACCTGCGCGCCCTGGAAATCCTGGGGATCGGCCTCGAAACTCACGGGCAGGTTCAGCCGCAACGGGCGGGAACGGGCCGAGAATGCGGCCAGCGCCTTTTCCTGCGCCGTGGGCTCGCGCTTGCGCACCGGGGCCATGTTTGGCAGGCCGGACAGGTCCAGCTCCAGATTCGCGTTCAGAGCCATCAGTTCGGCCTCGGTCACCGCGAAGGCGTCGCGGCCCTCGGGGCTGTCCAGCGCCATCTCGCTGACCGAACCGTCGGGTTCGAGAATCAGGATCTCGCCGGATTTGGTCGAGATCCGGCCCCTGGTCAGCGTCTTCTTGTCCGGCGCGCCTGCGTCACTTTGCAGCACCGCCACGCCCAGTTCGGCCGGCTTGGGCCGCGGGCGCGCATCCTTGGTCTCGGCACAGCCGGCCAGCAGGGCCAGGGCGCCGATACCGCTCAGAAGGGCAAGGCGGGGCCGCATCCCCGTCACTCCGCCGCCAACGGCGCCGGGGCCTTGCGGGCCGCGGCCATCGCCGAAAGCTCACCCATCAGCGGCGAGGAGCGCGCAATGGGGTTGGTCAGGTAGAAATCCCTGATCGCGTAGCGGAAGCTCGCCTGCCCCAAATCGAACCGGCCGAGCGGTTGCCATTCGTTCTGCGGCAGCTGGTCGATCTGCGCCAGATGCGGCACGGCCTCGACCAGCTTGCGGCGCAGGCCGGCAAGGCTGTCCCAAGGCTGGGTCGCACCCAGTTCGGCCGAAAGGGCACGCAGGATCGCCCAGTTTTCCTTGCCTTCGCCCGGCGCGAAATTGGCGCGCATGGCCAGTTGCGGCCGGCCTTCGGTATTCACGAACAGGCCGCTTTCCTCGGTATAGCAGGCGCCGGGCAGGATGATGTCGGCGCGATGCGCCCCGCGGTCGCCATGGCTGCCCTGATAGATGACGAAAGGCCCCTGATCGATGTCGACCTCGTCCGCACCGAGGTTGTAGACCACCTCGGCCCCGTCGATGGCGGCCAGCAGCCCGCCCTCGGTCACGGCGCCGACATCCATGGCGCCGACGCGGCCGGCGGCGGTGTGCAGGATCAGCAGCCCGGAATTCGAGTTCTCGGCCAGCTTCATGGCATGGGCCAGCACCGCCTCGCCATCCGCCTCGCGGATCGCGCCCTGGCCGACGATCACGATGCTCGGCCTGGCCTTGGTCTCGTCGCTGATCTCGCGCGAGGACAGGCTTTCCAGCGCCGCGCGGTCGGTGCCGACATGAGCATAGTCATAGGTCAGATCGACCGGCTCGCCGACCAGCCCGACCTTGGCGCCCTTGCTCCAGGCCTTGCGGATGCGGGCGTTCAGCACCGGCGCCTCGTCGCGCGGGTTGGTGCCGATCAGCTGGATCATCTCGGCATTGTCGATGTCCTCGATCCGCGCCGTGCCGACATAGGCCGAGCGGTTGCCTGCCGGCAGCCGCGCGCCGTCCACGCGGCATTCGACCTTGCCGCCCAGCCCCTCGACCAGTTGCTTGAGACTGAAGGCGGCTTCGGCCGGGACCAGATCGCCGATCAGACCGGCAATCTTCTTGCCCTTCATCGCGCGGGCGGCGGCCTCAAGCGCCTCGGGCCAGCTGGCCGGGCGCAACCGGCCGTTCTCGCGGATATAGGGCCGGTCGAGGCGCTGGCGGCGCAACCCGTCCCAGACGAAGCGGGTCTTGTCGGAAATCCATTCCTCGTTCACGCCGTCATGGTTGCGCGGCAGGATGCGCATCACCTCGCGGCCCTTGGTGTCGATACGGATGCTCGACCCCAGCGCATCCATCACGTCGATGGATTCGGTCTTGGTCAGTTCCCAGGGCCGCGCGGTGAAGGCATAGGGCTTGCTGACCAGCGCACCGACCGGGCAGAGGTCGATGATGTTGCCCTGCATGTTCGATTCCAGCGTCTGGTTCAGATAGCTGGTGATCTCGCTGTCTTCGCCGCGGCCGGTCTGGCCCATCTGGGTGATGCCCGCCACCTCGGTCGTGAAGCGCACGCAGCGCGTGCAGGAGATGCAGCGGGTCATGTGCGTCTCGACCAGCGGGCCGAGGTTCAGATCCTCGGTGGCGCGCTTGGGCTCGCGGTAGCGGCTGAAATCGACGCCGTAGGCCATGGCCTGGTCCTGCAGGTCGCATTCGCCGCCCTGGTCGCAGATCGGGCAGTCCAGGGGATGGTTGATGAGCAGGAACTCCATCACCCCCTCGCGCGCCTTCTTGACCATGGGCGAGTTGGTGCGGATCTCCGAGGGCGCGCCCTCGGGACCGGGGCGCAGGTCCTTGACCTGCATGGCGCAGGACGCGGCGGGCTTGGGCGGGCCGCCCACCACCTCGACCAGGCACATGCGGCAGTTGCCGGCGATCGACAGCCGCTCATGATAGCAGAAACGCGGCACCTCGATCCCGGCCATCTCGCAGGCCTGGATCAGGGTCATGTTGGGATCGACCTCGATAATCGTGTCGTCGATCTTGATCTTGCGAAGATCTGCCATCTTGTCTTCCCTTATCCCTCGCGCCCGGAGATCGAGCCGGAACGATCTCCGGCAGGTTTCGCGCGATGTAAATGCTGGCCGAAGGCTGGCCCGGTTTTCTGTGGCGCTGTCGGTTCCATCCGCCCCGTCGTCATGGCTGCGGCTCCTGCACGGAAACGGTCGCGCGGGCGGCGTCCTGCCCTGGCCGCGACGCGCGCTCGCCGGCAAAGCCGTCTGCGGCGATCATCGCCGCCGCTGCCGCCGCCATCAGGGCAATACCGATCCGGTTCATCCACGTCTTCATTTCGCCACCAACAAGCTGCCGATTACGGTGTTCCGCGCGATCTCCTGCCGGCCGATGCGGCAAAAGCTCTCGGGTTCCGCGGCCTTGGCGCCCTGACGGGTCAGGTAATCCTCGGCCACGGCATAGATGCGCTGCTTGTCCGGCCTGCTGTCCAGGAAAGCGTCGATCTCGGCGCGGGAATAGCCCTTGCTCTCGGCATAGCGCTTGAGCTTGCGCGCCTCGCCATAGGCATAGAGGATGCGGCCGTCGATGCTGGGACAGGTGCGGCGGATGCGATCGGCGATGCGCGCCGCGATCAGCCGGTCGTTGATGTATTTCTCCTGAGACAGCGGCTCCAGCGCGGCGGCAGGCGTCGCCAGCGTCGCGGCGATCAGCGCGGCAGGAATGAGTTTCATGGCAGATGCCTCCTTCATGGGATGGACCTGGTCCATAACACGGAGGCGCCGCCGGGGTTCGACACCAAGGGGTGAGCGCCGCGTGATCCGGCCCGGCCGGCGCGCGCGCAGGCGCGGGCTTTCCCCCCAAGGGGTCAGCCATGCCGGAATCAGGGGGCCGGTTGCCATCGCCGTTTACTCCGCCGCCATCGCGCCCATGCGGCCGGTGCGCTTGGCCTTGATGCGGTCCTCGATCTCTTCGCGGAAATTGCGGATCAGGCCCTGGATCGGCCAGGCCGCCGCATCGCCCAAGGCGCAGATGGTATGGCCCTCGACCTGCTTGGTCACGTCGAAGAGCATGTCGATTTCCTCGACCTCGGCATCGCCGCGCACCAGGCGCTCCATCACCCGCATCATCCAGCCGGTGCCTTCGCGGCAGGGGGTGCACTGGCCGCAGCTTTCGTGCTTGAAGAACTTGGACAGCCGCCAGATCGCCTTCACCACGTCGGTCGACTGGTCCATGACGATCATGCAGGCGGTGCCGAAGGACGAGCGCAGTTCGCGCATGCCGTCATAGTCCATGATGGCGTTTTCGCATTGCTCGGCGGTCAGCACCGGGCAGGAAGCGCCGCCGGGGATCACCGCCTTGAGGTTCTTCCAGCCGCCGCGGATGCCGCCGCCATGCTTTTCGATCAACTCGCGCATGGGGATCGACATGGCTTCTTCGACCACGCAGGGGGTGTTGACATGGCCGGTCAGGCCGAACAACTTCACGCCCGCATTGTTCGGCCGGCCGAAGCTGGCGAACCACTCGGCGCCGCGGCGCAGGATGGTCGGCACCACAGCGATCGATTCGACGTTGTTCACCGTGGTCGGGCAGCCGTAAAGGCCCGCGCCCGCCGGGAAGGGCGGCTTCATGCGCGGCATGCCCTTCTTGCCTTCCAGCGATTCCAGCAGCGCGGTTTCCTCGCCGCAGATATAGGCGCCGGCGCCGTGATGCAGGTATAGGTCGAAATCCCAGCCCGAACCGGCGGCATTGCGGCCCAGAAGGCCCGCGTCGTAGCATTCGTCGATGGCGGCCTGCAGCGCCTCGCGCTCGCGGATGAACTCGCCGCGGATATAGATATAGGCGGCATGGGCGCCCATGGCGAAGCTGGCAATCAGCGCGCCCTCGATCAGCGTGTGCGGATCGTGGCGCATGATCTCGCGGTCCTTGCAGGTCGCGGGCTCGGATTCGTCGGCATTGATGACCAGGTAAGAGGGGCGGCCGTCCGATTCCTTGGGCATGAAGGACCATTTCATGCCGGTCGGGAAGCCGGCGCCGCCACGGCCGCGCAGGCCCGAGGCCTTCATCTCGTCGATGATCTTGTCGCGCCCGCGCTGGATGATCGCGGCGGTGCCGTCCCAATGGCCGCGCTTTTTCGCGCCGGCCAGGCTGCGGTCGCCCATGCCGTAAAGGTTCGTAAAGATCCGGTCCTGATCGTTCAGCATCGTCTTATCCTTGTCCCTGCGAGGACGCCTTGCGCCGCCGCCAGATCCGAAAGGTCACCAAAAGCGACCAGATCAAGGCCCCAATCGCCGCCAGATCGGCGAGAAAGGCATATTTCGCGGGCCAATCCTGCTGGCCCCCCAGCCATTGCACCCCCAGCCACAGCGCCATGGTGACGGCGATCACCACCGCCACCAGACGCATCTGCCGGGCATCCGCCGCAGCGGTCCCACCCGCCTGCGACGCCGCATGTCCTGCCGGGCGGGCCATCAGCCGACCTCGCCCTTGTCGACGCGGCGGGAATGGCCGGTCTCGCCCCCCGCCGCCAACAATTTCGCCTGGCCGACCCAGTCGTCGGCCTCGATCCGCCCGCCCATCCGGCCCAGCCGCTGCGCGAAATCGTCAACGGTGGCGGGGTCCCATGCGGCGATCTGGTCATAGCGCGTCACGCCCTGCGCGTTCAGCCAGTCCGAGATCTTGGGGCCGATGCCCTTGATCCGCTTCAGATCGTCGGCGCCCGGCGCGACCTTGGCCGCAGCGGCAGGCTTGGGTTCGGGCCGGTGCTCGACAAGCGGCTCTGCCGGCATCGCCCCGGCGACGATGGGCATCTGCGCCTCCGAGGTGAAGGGCTCGGGCCCCAGCGAGCCGCCGACCAGCAGGGTCTCGGGCTGGCGGTCCACGGCGGCGCGCTGCCAGTCGGTGCCGGTCAGGCCGGCGCTCTCCTCGAACAGTTCGGGCCGTTCATGGCAGACCAGCCAGACCATCAGCGCCCCGAACAGCACGAAGGTCACGACGCCCAGGAACAGCCCGGCCAGCCAATGCAGATCGCCGATGCCGGCGGTGAACAACAGCACCACCACCCCGGCGATTGCCGCCGAGATCCAGCAGTTCCTGTTGCACTCTGCCCGTTCCATCGCGACCCGCCTGCTCCCTTTCGATTAGACGCCGTTCTGCGTGGCAAGCCAAGGCGTCGTGATCGGCACCTCGGTGCCGTCGATGCGCTTGATCGAGTCGCCCAGCCGCAGGGCGCGCGCCACGCTGGCGTTATGCGCCTCGCCGCCCTTCAGATCGGCCAGCGCCGTCGGGCCGCCCAGGGCCTCGGCAGAGAACCGGCCGTTCTGCGGACCCGGCACCGGAACCTCGCCCGCCGCAAAGCGGTCGATCAGCGCCGCGAGCTTCTCGACCGTCAGATCCTCGTAGAAATCCTTGCCGATCTGGGCCATGGGCGCGTTGGTGCAGGCGCCAAGGCATTCGACCTCTTCCCAGCTGAACCGACCGTCCGCCGACAGCGCATGCGGCTCGGGCGCGATCTTTTCCTTGCAGACCCGGATCAGATCCTCGGCGCCGCAGATCATGCAGGTCGTGGTGCCGCAGATCTGGATATGCGCGACCGAGCCGACCGGCTGAAGCTGGAACATGAAATAGAAGGTCGCGACTTCCAGCGCCCGGATATAGGGCATGCCCAGAAGGTCGGCACAATATTCGATGGCGGGGCGGCTCAGCCAGCCCTCTTGTTCCTGCGCGCGCCACAGGACCGGGATGATCGCCGATTGCTGGCGGCCTTCCGGGTATTTGGTCATCTGGGCACGGGCCCATTCGAGGTTGGCGGGCGTGAACTCGAAGGAGTCCGGCTGGATGGGGGACAGACGGCGCAGCATCAGCGGTCAACCTCTCCGAAAACGATGTCGAGCGTGGCGATGATCGCCGGAACGTCGGCCAGCATGTGGCCGCGCGACATCCAGTCGATCGACTGGAGATGCGCAAAACCCGGCGCCCGCAGCTTGGCACGCCAGGGCTTGTTGGTGCCGTCGGCGACCAGATAGACGCCGAACTCGCCCTTGGGCGCCTCGACGGCGGCATAGACCTCGCCCGCCGGAACCTTGAAGCCTTCGGTGTAAAGCTTGAAGTGGTGGATCAGGCTTTCCATATCGCGCTTCATCTCGGCGCGCCTGGGCGGGGTCAGCTTGCCGCGGGCCAGCACGTCGCCCGCCGGCTCGGCGCGCAGCTTCTGCACCGCCTGCTGCATGATCTTGCAGGATTCGCGCATCTCGGCCATGCGGCACAGATAGCGGTCGTAGCAGTCGCCGTTCCTGCCCACCGGGATCTGGAAGTCGAATTCGTCATAGCATTCATAGGGCTGCGAACGGCGCAGGTCCCAAGCCAGGCCCGAGCCGCGCACCATCACGCCGGTATAGCCCCAGTCCAGCGCGTCGGCCTCGGTCACGATGCCGATATCGACCAGGCGCTGCTTGAAGATGCGGTTTTCCGTCAGGAGCGTGTCGAGGTCGTCGACCAGCTTCGGGAAGCGCTCGCACCATTCCTCGATGTCGTCCAGGAGGTCGGGCGGCAGGTCCTGATGCACCCCGCCCGGGCGGAAATAGGCGGCATGCAGCCGCGCCCCGCAAGCGCGCTCGTAAAAGATCATCAGTTCTTCGCGCGCTTCGAACCCCCAGAGCGGCGGGGTCAGCGCGCCCACGTCCATGGCGCCCGTGGTGACGCCCATCAGGTGGTTCAGGATGCGGCCGATCTCGGAATAGAGCACCCGGATCAGGCTGGCACGGCGCGGGATCACCGTGCCGGTCAGCCGCTCGATGGCCAGGCACCAGGCATGTTCCTGGTTCATCGGCGCCACATAGTCCAGCCGGTCCAGATAGGGCAGGTTCTGCAGATAGGTGCGGCTTTCCATCAGCTTCTCGGTGCCGCGGTGCAGCAGGCCGATATGCGGATCGGCGCGCTCGACGATCTCGCCGTCCAGCTCCAGCACCATGCGCAGCACGCCATGGGCGGCCGGGTGCTGCGGGCCGAAGTTGATGTTGAAGTTGCGAATGCTCTGCTCGCCGGTCAGGGCGTCCATCGAGCCGTCGTCATAGCTGTTCTTGCGGATGTCGCCGTCCATGGTCAGCCCTCAAATCCGATGCGGGACGCACAGCCCGTGCTGCGCGGCTGCGGTCACTTCTTCGCCTCCGGCGCCTTCTCGTCGCCCGGAAGCACGTATTTCGCGCCCTCCCAGGGGGACAGGAAGTCGAACTGGCGGTATTCCTGAACCAGGTTCACCGGCTCGTAGACCACGCGCTTCTCGATGTCGCTCCAGCGCACCTCGACATAGCCTGTGGTCGGGAAATCCTTGCGCAGCGGGTGGCCGCGGAAACCGTAATCGGTCAGGATGCGGCGCAGGTCCGAATGGCCCGAGAACAGGATACCGAACAGGTCGAAGACCTCGCGCTCATACCAGTTGGCGCCGGGGAATACGCCGATCAGGCTGGGAACCAGTTCGTCCTCGCGCACCTGGACCTTAACCCGGATGCGCTGGTTCTGATACATCGACAGCAGGTGATAGACCACGTCGAAACGCGCAGGCCGTGCCGGGTTGTCCACGGCGGTAATGTCGATCAGCGTGGAAAAGCGGCAGTTCGGATCGTTGCGCAGGAATTCGATCAGGCCGATCACGCCCGACAGCGTGGCATTGACCGTCAGCTCGCCGAAGGCGACTTGGGTCGAGATCACGTCGTTCTCGCGGCGGAGCGCGATATGCTCGGCCAGTTCCAGCAGGGCTTCGTCAGAGAGGGCTTCGGACATGGCTCACCTCACCAGCGTGCCGGTGCGCCGGATGCGGCGCTGAAGTTGCAGGATGCCGTAGAGCAGCGCCTCGGCGGTCGGCGGGCAGCCCGGGACATAGATGTCCACCGGCACGATGCGGTCGCAGCCGCGCACCACCGAATAGGAATAATGATAGTAGCCGCCGCCATTGGCGCAGCTGCCCATCGAGATGACATAGCGCGGCTCGGGCATCTGGTCATAGACCTTGCGCAGCGCCGGGGCCATCTTGTTGGTCAGCGTGCCCGCGACGATCATCAGGTCCGACTGCCGCGGCGAGGCGCGCGGCGCGGTCCCGAAGCGTTCCAGGTCATAGCGCGGCATCGAGGTCTGCATCATCTCGACCGCGCAGCAGGCCAGGCCGAAGGTCATCCAGTGCAGCGAACCGTTGCGCGCCCAGTTGATGATGTCCTCGGTCGTGGTCAGCAGGAAGCCCTTGTCCTGCAACTCTCGGTTCAGCTCGGCCGTGGCGAGGTCACGGTCGGCGCCTGCGGTGTTCAGGCCGGTCATCACGCCCATTCCAGCGCCCCCTTCTTCCATTCATAGGCAAAGCCCACGGTCAGAACGGCCAGGAACACCACCATGCCCCAGAAGGCGACGTCCGACAGGCTGGCAAAGCTGACCGCCCAGGGGAACAGGAAAGCGACTTCGAGGTCGAAGATGATGAACAGGATCGACACCAGATAGAAGCGCACGTCGAACTTCATCCGCGCGTCGTCGAAGGCGTTGAAGCCGCATTCATAGGCGCTGACCTTTTCCGGGTCCGGGTTGCGCACGGCGATGACCGCGGCGGCCAGAATCAGCACGATGGCAAGCGCCGAGGCCATTCCCAGAAAAACCAGGATCGGCAGGTATTCTTGCAGCAGGTATTCCACTGGGTTGGGCTCCCTTTCGCTCGCAGGAACCCGACTGGCGCCCCGCGATGGGTTTGGCTAAGGTCCGTTTATCCCCGGTCGCGGATATGGTCAACGGTGCCACCCCGCGTCAGACCGGCTTTGCAGCCGCTGCGACACGAGAAAACCGCAGGTCACGGCACGGGATTTTCAAGGTATTTTACTCGGCTTCCCGGCCGATTCGACCCAGATGCGTGTCGCGAAAGCCCGAGGGCGATTTCAGCCCGTAACCCAGCATCCGGTCAAAGCCGACATGCGCCAGCCAAAGCCCGCCGCCGGCGATCAGCCCGGTCGATCCCAGCGCCACGCCCAGCACCGTCAGCAGGAAAGCCGGCGCATAGAGATGGCCCAGGTTGTAAAGTGCCGCACCGATGCGCGGGCCGGCCAGATAGCCAGCCATCGTCAGGTCGGGCGCAAGCAGGATCGCCAGCCAGATCGCAGCGCCCCAGCCCGGCGCCGCCAGCGCGGCCACGGCGAGCCCGCCAAGCGCCAGCCCGGCGCCCTCGATCCGCTGCCAGGCGATCGTGCTCATTCCGCAGCGCGGCTGCGCGCCGCGTCGAGCATGGGCGCCAGATAGCGGCCGGTATGGCTTTCCGGCACCTCGGCCACCTGCTCGGGCGTGCCGGTGGCGACGATGCGGCCGCCGCCGTCGCCCCCCTCGGGGCCGATGTCGATGATCCAGTCGGCGGTCTTGATGACGTCCAGATTATGTTCGATCACCACCACCGTATTGCCCTGGTCGACCAGGGAATGCAGCACTTCCAACAGCTTGCGCACATCCTCGAAATGCAGCCCGGTCGTCGGTTCGTCCAGGATATACAGCGTCTTGCCGGTGGCGCGGCGCGACAGTTCCTTGGAAAGCTTCACCCGCTGCGCCTCGCCGCCCGACAACGTCGTGGCCTGCTGGCCGACCTTGATATAGCCCAGCCCAACCTCGACCAGCGCATCCATCTTTTCGCGGATCGAGGGCACCGCCTTGAAGAATTCCTGCGCATCCTCGACCGTCATGTCCAGCACGTCGGCGATGGACTTGCCCTTGAAGGTCACCTCCAGCGTCTCGCGGTTGTAGCGTTTGCCCTTGCAGGTCTCGCAGGTGACATAGACGTCGGGCAGGAAATGCATCTCGATCTTGATGACGCCGTCGCCCTGGCAGGCCTCGCAGCGGCCGCCCTTGACGTTGAAGCTGAAGCGGCCGGGCTTGTAGCCGCGCGCCTTGGCCTCGGGCAGGCCGGCGAACCAGTCGCGGATGGGGGTGAAGGCGCCGGTATAGGTCGCCGGATTCGAGCGCGGCGTGCGGCCGATGGGGCGCTGGTCGATGTCGATCACCTTGTCCAGCAATTCCAGCCCCCTGATCGTCTCGCAGGGTGCAGGCGTCTGGCGTGCGCCATTAAGTCGCAGGCTGGCGGTTTTGAACAGCGTCTCGATGGTCAGGGTCGATTTGCCGCCGCCCGAGACGCCGGTGACGCAGACGAACTTGCCCAGGGGAAACTCGGCCGTGACGTTCTTGAGGTTGTTGCCGGTGGCGCCGACCACCTTGACCGCCTTGCCATTGCCCTTGCGGCGTTCCGGCGGCACGGCGATCTCGCGCGCGCCCGAAAGATACTGTCCGGTCAGGCTGCAGGGATCGGCGGCGATTTCGGCCGGCGTGCCCCGGGCCACGACCTGCCCGCCATGCACCCCCGCACCCGGGCCGATGTCGAAGACATAGTCCGCATGGCGAATCGCATCCTCGTCATGTTCGACCACCAGCACGGAATTGCCCTGGTCGCGCAGCCCCTTGAGCGTCGAGAGCAGCCGGTCGTTGTCACGCTGGTGCAGCCCGATCGAGGGCTCGTCCAGCACGTAAAGCACGCCGGTCAGCCCCGAGCCGATCTGGCTGGCCAGCCGGATACGCTGGCTTTCGCCGCCCGAAAGCGTGCCCGCCGCGCGGGAAAGCGTCAGGTAATCCAGCCCGACATTGACCAGGAAGCCCAGCCTTTCGCGGATTTCCTTGAGGATGGCGGCGGCGATCTCGTTCTTCTGCTTGGTCAGGTGCCGGGGCGCCGCCTCGATCCAGGCCAGCGCCTCGCGGATCGACAATTCGGTGACATTGCCGATATGGCTGCCGGCGATCCTGACCGCCAGCGCCTCGGGCTTCAGCCGATAGCCGTTGCAGGCGCCGCAGGGGCGGTTGTTCTGGTATTTCTCGAATTCCTCGCGCACCCAGGCCGAGTCGCTTTCGCGCAGCCGCCGCTCCATGTTCGGGATCACGCCCTCGAACTGGCGGGTGACCTCGTAGACGCGGCCGGCATCGTCGAAGCGGAACGGGATCTCGTCCTCGCCCGAGCCGCGCAGGAACATTTCGCGCACCGATTCCGGCAAATCCTTCCACGGCGTCTTCTTGTCGAAGCCATAGAACCTGGCCAGCGCGTTGACGGTCTGGGTCAGATAGGCCGATTTCGACTTGGCCCAGGGCGCGATGGCCCCCTGCGCCACCGACAGCGCCGAATCGGGCACCACCAGGCGGTCGTCGAAGAACAGCTCGACCCCCAGCCCGTCGCAGACCGGGCAGGCACCGAAGGGCGCGTTGAACGAAAACAGCCGCGGCTCGATTTCGGGGATGGTGAAGCCGCTGACCGGACAGGCGAAATTCTCGCTGAAGGTGATGCGCTCGGGCTCGGCCGCGCCATTTTCCTCGCCAGCCCCGCCCGCGGCGGTTTCCAGCAACGCGATGCCGTCGGCCAGGTCCAGCGCGGTGCGGAAGCTGTCGGCCAGCCGCGTCTCCATGCCCTCGCGCACGACGATGCGGTCGACCACCACGTCGATATTGTGGCGGAACTTCTTGTCCAGGGTCGGCGGCTCGTCCAGTTCGTAGAACTGGCCGTTCACCTTGACGCGCTGGAAGCCCTGCTTCCTCAGCTCAAGGAATTCCTTCTTGTATTCGCCCTTGCGGTCCCGGACGATGGGCGCCAGCAGGTAGGCGCGCGTGCCCTCGGGCATTTCCATCACCCGGTCCACCATGTCCTGCACCTGCT
Source organism: Paracoccus sp. SSJ (assembly GCF_030234105.1). Classification (NCBI taxonomy): domain Bacteria; kingdom Pseudomonadati; phylum Pseudomonadota; class Alphaproteobacteria; order Rhodobacterales; family Paracoccaceae; genus Paracoccus; species Paracoccus sp. SSJ. Next base: position 103,813 of record NZ_JASSPE010000014.1, read on the forward strand.
GCGCCTCGATGGGCAGGCCGGTCGCCGGCGAATAGGGCGTGCCGGCGCGGGCGAACAACAGCCGCAGGTAATCGTAGATCTCGGTCACCGTGCCGACGGTCGAGCGCGGGTTCTTCGAGGTGGTCTTCTGCTCGATGGAGATCGCCGGCGACAGGCCCGAGATATGGTCCACGTCCGGCTTGCCCATCATGTCGAGGAACTGCCGGGCATAGGCGGACAGGCTTTCGACATAGCGCCTCTGCCCTTCGGCATAGATGGTGTCGAAGGCCAGAGAGGACTTGCCCGAGCCCGACAGGCCGGTGATCACCACCAGCTTGTCGCGCGGAATGTCCATGTCCACGTTTTTCAGATTGTGCTCGCGCGCGCCGCGAACCTCGATGAACTTCTGTTCCATCGCGCCAGTCCTGATTCCGCCAAGCGCATGAGATAGGCATCCGCGCCGAAATGGCAACCTCAAACAGAACATCACAGGAACATTTCCGCTTGCGGCCCCGGCAGCCCTGCCCCACCATGCAGGTGAGTCGCAAAAGGAGGCACCGATGAGCCGACAGCACTACAAGGGCGGCTGCCAATGCGGCAGCGTCGCCTATGAGGTGGATGCCGATCTGGACAAGACCTTTACCTGCAACTGTTCGCGATGCCAGCGGCTGGGCTTCGTGCTGACCTTCGTGCCCAAGGCGGACTTCCACCTGACCAGCGACGGGTCGGTGACGGAATACCTGTTCAACCGCAAGCAGATCCGTCACCGCTTCTGCCCGACCTGCGGCGTCGAATCCTATGCCCTGGGCCAAGGGGCGGACGGAGGCGAGATGGTGGCAGTGAACGTGAACTGCCTGGAAGGCGTCAACCCGCGCGAATTGGCCAGCCAGGCGGTGGACGGGGCCAGCTACTAGCCGCCAGTATGGCTCATGTAGCGGCTGACCTGCCCGGCGACATGCCGGCGGGAATAGTCGAAGTCGTGGCCCTTGGGCTTGCGGGCGATGGCATCGCGGATCGCCGCGCGCAGCGGCGCATCCTCCGCACCGGCCCGCAAGGGCGCGCGCAGATCGGCGCGGTCCTCTTGCCCCAGGCACATGAACAACTCGCCCGTGCAGGTGATGCGCACGCGGTTGCAGCTTTCGCAGAAGTTATGCGTCAAGGGCGTGATGAAACCGATCTTCTGCCCGGTCTCCTCAAGGCGGACGTAGCGCGCCGGCCCGCCGGTGCGCTCGGCCAGCGGCGTCAGGGTGAACCGCTCGCCCAGCCTGTCGCGCAGGTCGGACAGCGCCCAGTATTGGTCCAGCCGCTCTTCCTCGCCCATCTCTCCCATCGGCATGACCTCGATGAAGGTCAGGTCGTGGCCCTGATCCGCGCACCAGCCAACCAAGCGGAACAGTTCGTCCTCGTTGAAGCCCTTCAGCGCCACGGTGTTGATCTTGACCCGCATGCCGGCGGCCTTCGCGGCCTCGATCCCCTGCAACACCTGCGGCAATCTGCCCCAGCGGGTGATCCGCGCGAAGCGGTCCTCGTCCAGCGTATCCAGCGAGACATTGACCCGCCGCACGCCGCAATCGGCCAGTTCGGTCGCGAAACGCGCCAACTGGCTGCCGTTGGTGGTCAGCGTCAACTCGTCCAGGCCGGCACCCAGATGGCGCGACATGGCGCGAAAGAATTCCATGATATTGCGCCGCACCAGCGGCTCGCCGCCCGTGACCCGCAGCTTGCGCACGCCCAGGCCGACAAAGGCGGAACACAGGCGGTCCAGTTCCTCCAGCGTCAGCAGGTCGCGCTTGGGCAGGAACTGCATGTGCTCGGCCATGCAATAGGTGCAGCGAAAATCGCAACGATCCGTCACCGAAACCCGAAGGTAGGTGATCGGCCTGGCAAATGGGTCTATCAGCGGGGCATGCGCATCCATGGCGCAAAGATAGGCATGGGCCGGCATCGGCACAAGCCGGCCGATCCGTTGACAGTCTCGTAACCAGGAATGGAAGGTCGGGTGGACAGGACCGCCTTCCCGAGTCTAGCCTCGGCCCCGACCAGAAGGACGATCACGAAGGGAATTGCCGATGACCAAGCCGATCCTGCGCCTGCCGGGCGCGCTGATGCTGCTGGCACTGGCCGCCTGCACCCCTGCCGACAAGACGCCGCAGACCGCGCCCGGCGCCACCACCGCCAGCGACCAGCGGGCGGCAAGCGCCGCCGGCACGGCCCTGGTCACCGCGGCCGCACGCCCCTCGCCCGCCGCGCGCACCGCGGCGGAGTTCGACACCACCACGCGCGAGCAAAGGGCCGCGGCCGCCGCCCCGCCCACGACGGGGGAACGCCGGCTGGGCACCACCATCGCCTCGCTGGGCGATCCGTCGCAGCCCGGCTTCTGGATCAAGACGCCGCTGGCGAAATCCGAAACCGACGGCCGCATCGTGAACCCGGCGAACGGCAAATCCGCCAAGGTGCGGCTGATCCCGCTGGACGGCCCGGCCAGCGGCGGCAGCCAGGTCTCGCTGCCGGCATTGCAGCTGATCGGGGTCAGCCTGACCGACCTGCCCACGATCGAGGTCTATGGCAGCTGACCGCCCCCGGAACCGTCGCGGCTTTCCGGCAGCCACCGCCCGGCCTCGCGCCGGGCAAAGGGCTTCAGCCGCGCTCCATCCGCCGCAAGCCAGTCGCGCACGCGCTGAGGGTCGTGCTTGGACAATTCGCGCAACCACCAGCCGATGGCCTTCTGGACGAACCATTCGCGGTCATCGGCCAGCCGGACCAGCCAGGACAGCACGCGCTCGCGCCGCTCCAGATCCTGGGGTTTGGGATTGCGGATATGCGTCCAGGGCAGCGTACCGACCAGCGCCGCGCGCCGCACCCATAGGCTGGGATGCTCCAGCCAAAGCTCGACCTCGTCCAGCCGCGCGGGCTGGGCCAGCAACCGCCGCTCGCCCGCCTTCATGGCATGATCGGCAATCGCCCAGGTGTCGAATTGCGGCACCCATCCGGCGATTAGCCTCCATGCCGCCTCGTCGGGCCTGATGCGCGCCTGGGTCAAAAGCTTCGCCGCCGCGATTCGCGCCTCATGCACGTCGCTGTCCCAAAGCCGCGCCGCCAGATCGACCCGCCCCGGTACGTCCAACTCGGCCCGCCAGCCGCGCGCAAGATCGTCGATCACCGGCACCACCACGCCCAGATATTCGCGCGGCGCCTTGTGATAGGCCGCCATCTCCGCGGCCTTGCCGGCATCACCCAGCGCTTTCAGCTCATCCAATTCCCGCATCTTCACCGTTTTCCAAATACTCGAAATGGGCCGGTCACCGACCTCATGCGGGGAATAATCCGCCCTGGGCGCAAAAAGAAGCAATGGAAAAGGGGCGGCGCCAGAGAGAGACGCCGCCCCAGTCGAATACGCCAAGAGGGAAAACCTGACGATATGGGTGCAACGCCGCAGAGCGCCTTTCGGTTCATCACGTTTCCTCGATCCCGGCGGCGCATGAGCAACGGCTTGCGTTGGTCCGGCAAAAGCGCAAGCCTGCCCCCGACCGGAATGGAAGGAGCCCCGCCATGACCAAGCATGCGACCGACCTGAAGATGCTGCTCAAAGACCCCTCGCTCTTGCAGACCCGCGCCTATGTCGCCGGCGAATGGGTCGATGCCGACGACGGCAAGACCTTCCCGGTGGTGAACCCGGCACGCGGCGACGTGATCGCCGAGGTGGCGGACCTGAGCCGCGCCGAGGTCGCCCGCGCCATCGCGGCCGCCGCCGAGGCGATGAAGGGCTGGGCCGCGCGCACCGCCAAGGAACGCGCCCAGATCATGCGCAAATGGTTCGACCTGATGATGGAGAACCGGGACGACCTGGGCCGCATCCTGACCGCCGAGATGGGCAAGCCGCTGCCCGAGGCCAAGGGCGAGATCGCCTATGGCGCCAGCTTCATCGAATGGTTCGGCGAAGAGGCCAAGCGCATCTATGGCGAGACCATCCCCGGCCACCTGCCCGACAAGCGCCTGACGGTGATCCGCCAGCCGATCGGGGTGGTGGGCTCGATCACGCCCTGGAACTTTCCCAATGCGATGATCACCCGCAAATGCGGCCCGGCCATCGCCGCCGGCTGCGGCTTCGTCGGCCGTCCCGCCGCCGAGACGCCGCTTTCGGCCCTGGCGCTGGCCGTTCTGGCCGAGCGCGCCGGCATCCCCAAGGGGCTGTTCAGCATCGTGACCTCGTCGCGGTCATCGGACATCGGCAAGGAATTCTGCGAGAACCCGCTGATCCGCAAGCTGACCTTCACCGGCTCGACCGAGGTCGGTCGCATCCTGCTGCGGCAGGCCGCCGACCAGGTGCTGAAATGCTCGATGGAGCTGGGCGGCAACGCGCCCTTCATCGTCTTCGACGACGCCGACCTGGACGCGGCGGTCGAGGGGGCCATGGCCTCGAAATTCCGCAACAACGGCCAGACCTGCGTCTGCGCCAACCGCATCTATGTGCAAGCCGGCGTCTATGACGCATTCGCGCAAAAGCTGGCCGCGGCGGTGGACAAGCTGCGCGTCGGCGACGGGCTGGAAGAGGGCGTGACCACCGGCCCGCTGATCAACCAGGATGCGGTGGAAAAGGTCCAGGAGCATATCCAGGACGCCGTCGCGGGCGGCGCCACCGTGGTCACCGGCGGCAAGCCGCGCGAGGGGCTGTTCTTCGACCCGACCGTGGTCACCGGCATCACCGACAAGATGAAGGTGGCGACCGAAGAGACCTTCGGCCCGCTCGCGCCGCTGTTCCGGTTCGAGACCGAGGAAGAGGCCGTCGAGCGCGCCAATGCCACCATCTTCGGCCTTGCCTCGTATTTCTATGCCCGCGACATCGGCCGCATCACCCGGGTGCAGGAGGCGCTGGAATACGGCATCGTGGGCGTGAATACCGGCATCATCTCGACCGAGGTGGCGCCCTTCGGCGGCGTCAAGCAATCCGGCCTGGGCCGCGAGGGCTCGCGCCACGGCATCGAGGATTACCTGGAGATGAAATACATCTGCCTGTCGATCTGACGGCCATGAAAAAAACCCCGGAGCCGGGCTCCGGGGTCTTCGGGATCAGTGATCCTCGTCCTCGTCGTCATCCGCTTCGGGCAGGTTGAAGAAGCTGTCGGCATCCAGCTTGTCGTTCTGCGCCTCGCTTTCCTCGTCGCGGGTCAGGCTGAAATTCTCCAGCCCGGCGATCGAGGACGGCAGCCGGGGTTCGTCCGACATGGCCAGCGAGGTTTCGGTCGAAAGCAGCTTGCGCCGCTCGTCATCGGTCATCGCACCGCCTTCGGCCGCCTTGCGCTTCGCAGCCTTTTGCACGGCGGCGTCCAGTTCGGACTGCCGGCAAAGCCCCAGCGCCACCGGATCGATGGGTTGGATGTTCTGGATGTTCCAATGCGTCCGGTCGCGGATCGAGGCGATGGTCGGCTTGGTCGTGCCCACCAGCTTGGCGATCTGCGAATCGGCCAGTTCCGGGTGGAACTTGACCAGCCACAGGATGGCGGCAGGCCGGTCCTGGCGCTTGGACAGCGGGGTATAGCGCGGGCCGCGGCGCTTTTCCTCGCCCTCGGCGGCGGGGTTGCGCTTCAGCTTCAGCTTGTGGCGCGGATCCTTCTGGCCCTTTTCGATCTCGGACGCGTCGAGCTGGTTCGAGGCGACCGGGTCGAAGCCCTTGACGCCGACGGCCACGTCGCCATCGGCGATGCCCTGGACCTCAAGCTCGTGCATGCCGCAGAAATCGGCGATCTGCTTGAAGCTCAGCGTCGTGTTGTCGACCAGCCAGACGGCAGTGGCCTTGGCCATCAGCGGCTTGTTCATGACCTTCTCCTTAACAATATCTCTTCCGGCCGGGGAAAACGGCTTTCGGCGGGCGCCATTCCATTTTCGGGGGATTGACAGGCTGTATAGGGCCGAAAGGGACCAAAATAAAGCCTGAAATTCGTGGCGCCGGACAAAGACCGACGCTAGTTTCGCCGGCATGAGACTGTCCGCGCTGATTGCCCTTCTGCTGCTTGCCCCCGCCGCCCTCGCCCAGGACGTCGCGGGACGGTTCGACTATTACGTCCTGTCGCTCAGCTGGTCGCCCAGCTGGTGCCGGACCGAGGGCGACGCCGAGCAATGCGCGACCGGGCGGCGGCTGGGCTTCGTGGTCCACGGCCTTTGGCCGCAATACGAACGCGGCTGGCCCGAGCATTGCCGGACCGACGCCCGCGATCCCTCGCGCCGCGAAACGCGAGCCATGACCGATGTGATGGGATCGGGCGGCCTGGCCTGGTATCAGTGGAAGAAGCACGGCCGTTGCTCGGGACTGTCGGCGCATGATTATTTCGCCCTGACCCGCGAGGCCGCCAACCGGATCGCCCTGCCCGATATCCTGCACCGGCTGAACCGGGACGCGACCCTGCCCGCCCGCGTGATCGAGGACGCCTTCATCGAGGCCAACCCCGCGCTTGCACGGGACGGCATCACCGTGACTTGCCGCGACCGCGCCCTGCAAGAGGTGCGCATCTGCCTGACCCGCGACCTCCGGCCCCGTGCCTGCGCGGCGGATACCCGGCGCGATTGCTCGGGCAGCTTCCTGATGCCGGCGCCACGCTGAGGAAAGCCCGCCTGATCGCCGCCGCACCGGCCCGGCCGCAAGCCCCTTCATGCGCCGCTTCCTGCCAGCAGCCCGACCGCAGGCCCGCAGCCCACGCCGCTGTCAGATGACAGCCCCGTCGCGCGCCGCTATCTTGCGCCAGACCGCGAGTCACCGGACCACGCCAGCACGAAGGGCCAGCATGTCGAATCCCAGCACGCTCACCGCCTATGCCTCGGCCTTCATGGCCTCGATCAGCCTGTTCGGCCTTGTCGATGCCGGACGGGTGAACGAGGGCGCGACCGTCGCCTCGGCCATCACCCAGGCCTATCTGCTGCCGGTGCTGGGGCTGACCACGGCCACGTTCCTTGCCGTGACCGTGATCGCGCTGTCGCGCAGCTACCTGCCCCACCCGCAACGCTGGAACGACGAGCGGACCGAGCGCCGCGTGCTGGAACTGGGCCTGGCCGGGGCCTGCTATTTCGGGTTTCTGGCCCTGCTTGGCTATGTCTTCGCGCTGATGGCACCGGGCTGGGCCACCGGCGTCGCCCCGGCCATGGCGCGGCACTGGGCCTGGTTCCTCGCCCTGCCCTGCCTGGCCTTCGGCCTGTTCGCGGCAAGGAACAAGCCGGCCTGGCTGGCCGCCGGCGCGGTTTTCGTCACCGTGGGGATCTTTACCGGCTGAGCCGCCGCCTACCAGAGCGACGAGCCCAGCCGCCGCCGGATCTCGTCCTTGTCGTCCTGGATCATGCCGGGGATCAGGAACAGGTCGATCAGCGCCCAGAGGCAGACGAGGCCGACCAGCGGCCAGCCGATCAGGATGGGCGCGGTCAGCCAGCCTAGGCCCCACAGCGCCAGCATGACGATCCCGCTGGCCCAGCGGCCCAGATACATGCGATGCGCGCCGAAACCCCACAGAAAGATCGCCAGCAGATAGGCCACCAGCGGCGATTTGGCGTCGTTCGCGACCCTCTGTTCGATCAGCAGTTCCCGTTGCGTGTCCATTGGCTCCCATGCCCATGTTAATCATATTCACATATAGGGCGCACCGGATTTCTTGCAATATCCGGGGGCGACAGGCGGGCGCCGGGCCGGTGCAGGCCGCGCATCCTCCATGCGCCGCCGCGCCCCTACCAATCCGCCGCGCCATGCGCTAAGGGACGCGCAAACGTGACGGAGCCACCTCCATGAAATTCACCCTCTCCTGGCTCAAGGAGCATCTCGACACCCAAGCCTCGCTCGGCGAAATCACCGAGGCGTTGACCGATCTCGGGCTCGAGGTCGAGGGCGTGACCGACCCTGCGGCGAAGCTGGGCACCTTCACGCTGGCCCGCGTGCTGCATGCCGAGCAGCATCCCGATGCCGACCGGCTCCGGGTCTGCCGCGTGCTGACGGACGAGGGCGAGAAGCAGATCGTCTGCGGCGCCTCCAATGCCCGCGCCGGCATCACCGTGGTGCTGGCCAAGCCCGGCGACTACGTCCCCGGCATCGACGTGACGCTGGGCGTCGGCAAGATCCGCGGCGTGGAAAGCCATGGCATGATGGCCTCGGAGCGCGAGCTGGAGCTTTCGGACGAACATAACGGCATCATCGAGCTGCCCTCGGGCGAGGTGGGCGAGAAATTCGTCGACTGGCTGGCCGCGAACCGGCCCGAGGCGGTCGATCCGGTGATCGAGATCAAGATCACCCCGAACCGTCCCGACGCATTGGGCGTGCATGGCGTGGCCCGCGACCTCGCGGCGCGCGGGTTGGGCAGGCTGAAGCAGGTCGAGGACGTGACCGTTCCGGGCAGCTTCGCCTCGCCCATCAGCGTGACGATCGCGCCGGAAGTGGCCGGGAAGGCACCGTTCTTCTCGGGCCGGCTGATCCGCGGGGTCAGGAACGGCCCCTCGCCCGAATGGCTGCAAAAGCGGCTGACCGCCATCGGGCTGCGGCCGATCAATGCGCTGGTGGACATCACCAACCTTTTCACCTTCGACCTGAACCGGCCGCTGCATGTATTCGATGCCGACAAGGTCAAGGGCAACCTGATCGTTCGCCCCTCGACCGAGGGCGAGGAGCTGCTGGCGCTGGACGGCAAGGCCTATGCCTTCGCCCCCGGCACCATGATCATCGCCGACGAGGCCGGCCCCGAAAGCATCGCCGGCATCATGGGCGGCGAACATAGCGGCTGTTCGGACGGGACGGTGAACGTCTTCCTGGAAAGCGCCTATTGGGACCCGATCGCCATCGCCACGGCAGGGCGGGCGCTGAAGATCAGCTCCGATGCCCGCTATCGATTCGAGCGTGGCGTGGACCCGGCCTTCACCCTGCCGGGGCTGGAACTGGCGACGCAGATGATCCTGGAACTTTGCGGCGGCGAGGCATCCGAGGTGGTGACGGCGGGCGCGGTGCCCGACACCAGCCGCAGCTACCTTCTGGAACCGGCGCGCGTCAGCAGCCTGGTCGGCATGGACATCCCCGAGGCCGAACAGCGCGCGACGCTGACGGCGCTGGGTTTCCGGCTGGAGGGCGACCGGGCCTTCGTTCCCAGTTGGCGTCCCGACGTGCAGGGCAGCGCCGATCTGGTCGAAGAGGTCGCGCGCGTCGCCAGCCTGACCAAGCTGCAAGGCCAGCCCCTGCCGCGTCCGCAGGCGGGCGTGCCGCAGCCGGTGCTGACGCCCTTGCAGCGTCGCGAGCAGGCGGCGCGGCGCATGGCGGCCTCGCTGGGCTACAACGAATGCGTCACCTACAGCTTCATCGACCAAAAGGCGGCCGTGCTGTTCGGCGGCGGTTCCGACGCCGTGCGGATCGAAAACCCGATCAGCAGCGAGATGACGCATATGCGCCCCGACCTGCTGCCGGGCCTGTTGGCGGCGGCGGCGCGCAACCAGGCGCGCGGTTTTGCCGATCTGGCGCTGTTCGAATGCGGCCCGGTCTTCTCGGGCGGCGAGCCGGGCGAGCAGGACCTGCATCTCTCGGGCATCCTGGTCGGTGCGAACGCGGCGCGCGACCCCTATGCCTCGCGGCGCAAGGTGGACATCTACGACGCCAAGGCCGATGCCGAGGCGATCCTGCAGACCATCGGCGCACCTGCCAAGGCCCAGATCAACCGCAAGCTGGACGGCTGGTGGCATCCGGGCCGCGCCGGCAACATCGCGCTGGGGCCGAACGCGCTGGCGACATTCGGCGAGATCCATCCCCGCGTGCTGCGGCATTTCGGCATCAAGGGCGCGGCGGTCGGCTTTACCGTCCGCATCGCCGCCGTGCCGCTGCCCAAGGTCAGGACGCCTTCGCGCCCGGCGCTGGTGCTGTCCGACCTGCAAGCCGTCGAACGCGATTTCGCCTTCGTGGTGGATAGCGGCGTCGAGGCGCTGACACTGGTGAACGCGGCGGCGGGTGCGGACAAGGCGCTGATCGAGCGGGTGACGGTCTTCGACCAGTTCACCGGGCTGGAAGGCGGCAAGAAGTCCATCGCCATCACCGCACGCTTGCAGCCGCGGGAAAAGACCCTGACCGATGCCGAGATCGAAGCGGTCAGCGCCAGGATCGTCGAAAAGGTGAGCAAGGCCACCGGCGGCGTGCTGCGGAGTTGATAGCGCTGCGGGGTGCGCTCAGGCGCACCCTGCGAAACGCCGAGAGCGCGGTGCAGAGCCCCGTCGCGGAGGATCGAGGCGGGTTTGAGCGTTTTGCTGACATTCGGACAGACAGCAGCCAGTTGAGACCCTATCGCGCTGTGCCTTCAATCGGCGGGAGGGTGATGCGGTAGTCGCCGCCGTGATCCTCAACTTCGATCCTGCCGATCCAGTCGCCGATGGCCTCTAGCGGCTGGGCGATCAAGGCGTCCACCGTTCGGTAAAACAAGGCGAAAGCGAGCACGAATGCGCATAGCGCAAACGCGGCCGCGAATGCGAGGGCCCTTGCCAATGACCAGCCTCGCTCGTTCTTGATCTGCGTTTCTCTCATCGCATTCCCTGAAGGTTTTCAGTCCAAGCAGTGACATCGGTAACAGAGTTGACCTTGCACGGCGACCGGCACCTTGGTCCCGCATGACCGACACTCTCGGGCTGGCCCCGAAAACGCCCCGAGCTATGCCCGGGGCGTTTCGCTTTTCACTCTGCCCCGACCTCGATGCCGCGCTGCACGGCCGGGCGGGCCAGGAAGCGGTCCAGGTAGGCCTGCACATTGGCAAAGCCGTCCATCCCCGTCTCCTTCTCGGCCTCGTAGTTCACCCGCACCGTGCGCAGCCAGGGACCGACCGCCATGTCTGCGATGGAATATTCGCCGGTGATCCAGTCGCGCGCCTCGAGCTGGCGGTCGAGCACGCCCAGAAGCCGCCGCGCTTCGTTGTAATAGCGGGTACGCGGGCGGGCGTCCTCGATCTCGCTGCCCTTGTAGCGGTGGAAATATCCGACCTGGCCGAACATCGGGCCGACTCCGCCCATCTGCCACATCAGCCACTGGATGGTGTAATAGCGCGCAGCACCCGAGGCGGGCAGGAACTTGCCGGTCTTGTCGCCCAGATAGACCAGCATGGCGCCGGTCTCGAACAGGCCCATGGGTTTGCCGTCGGGACCGTTCGGGTCGATCATCGCCGGGATCTTGTTGTTGGGGTTCAGCGACAGGAATTCGGGGGTGAACTGGTCCTCGGGGTCGCCGATGCTGATGCGATGCGCGTCATAGTCCAGCCCGCATTCCTCTAGCATGACCGAGATCTTGATGCCGTTCGGCGTGTTCAGCGTATAAAGCTGGATGACGTCGGGGCGCCTGGGCGGCCAGCGCCGGGTGATCGGGAATTCGGAAAGTGCCGTCATGTCGTTTCCAGTCATGTCCTGTCTCATGTTGCAAGGGGTTAGCGTGATGTGGCAGCCTCTGCCGGAACACGCGCAACAGGCTGGGAAGGGTAAGCCCATGTTCAAGGAGTTCAAGGAATTCATCGCCCGGGGCAATGTCATCGACCTTGCCGTGGGCATCATCATCGGCGCGGCCTTCACGGCGATCGTGAATTCGCTGGTCGCCGACCTGATCAACCCGATCATCGGCCTGCTGACCGGCGGGACCGATTTCAGCGGGCATTACCTGGTGCTCAAGGGCGAGGTTCCGCCCGGCGCCAGCCTGCAGGTGGCACGCGATTCCGGCGCCTCGATCTTTGCCTATGGCGCCTTCCTGTCGGCGGTCATCAACTTCCTGATCATCGCCTGGGCGGTGTTCCTGCTGGTCAAGGCGGTGAACAGGGTGCAAAGCGCCGCCAGCCGCCAGAAGGAAGCCGAGGCCGAGGCCGCCGCCGGCCCGACGCAGGAAGAGCTGCTGACCGAGATCCGCGACGAGCTGCGCGCCCGCCGCACCTGAGACCATGCCATTCGGCAAGGCAGCGGCGCGGCCCCCCGGGTCGCGCCCTTGTCGTTCCGGCCGGGCGGTTTTCGCTTATGTCGAAGGCCAAGCGCGGCTATTGTCAGGAAAACCGGCGCCGCCCGGCGCCTGCGAGACAGGGATCGCCTTGATGATCGAGCTTGACGCGACGGATCGCCGCATTCTCTCCGTCCTGCAACGCGACGGGCGCATGACCAATGCCGATCTTGCCAACGAGGCCGGGCTGTCCCCCAGCGCCTGCCACCGCCGCGTGCAGCGCCTGGAAGAAGCGGGGGTGATCCGCGGCTATGTCGCGCTGCTCGACGCGCGCAAGCTGGAGCGTCCCACCACGGTCTTCGTCGAGATCACGCTTTCGGGCCAGGCCGACGAGTTGCTGGAGGCGTTCGAGCGTGCGGTGCGCACCATCCCCGATGTGCTGGAATGCCACCTGATGGCCGGATCGGCGGATTACCTGCTGAAGGTGGTGGCCCAGGATACCGACGATTTCGCCCGCATCCACCGTCAGCGACTGGCGAAGCTGCCGGGCGTCCAGCAGATGCATTCGTCCTTTTCGCTGCGCACGGTGGCCTTTACCACCGCCCTGCCGGTCTAAAAGAAAACCCCCGGCAATGCGGGGGTTTTCCTGAACCGATGTGGTCGCTCGTCTTACAGCGCGCCTTCACGCTGCGCTTTTTTGCGCGCCAGCTTGCGGGCGCGGCGGACGGCCTCGGCCTTTTCACGGGCCTTCTTGACCGAGGGTTTCTCGAAATGCTGCTTGAGCTTCATTTCACGGAACACCCCCTCGCGCTGAAGTTTTTTCTTCAGAGCACGAAGCGCCTGTTCGACGTTGTTGTCGCGAACACTTACCTGCATGTGGTTGTCACCACCTTCCTAGGTTAAAGTTGAGCAGATTTGCAGGACGCGGCCTTCTAGCAAGGCGAATCGGCTTTGTCCAGATTTTCCGGGCCCGCGCCGCATGAAGAATGAGGAGAGTGCCATGACGGATGAACGCGAGCGGCTGATCGAGGCCGCCTTGTCGCATGTCATCTTCGAGGGCATGGGCGAAAAGGCCATCGCCGAGGGCGCGCGCGACATTGGCATGAACCCGGCGCTGGCGCGGGTGTATCTGCCGCGAGGAGGGGCGGATCTTGCCGCCGCCTATCATCGCAAGGGCGATGCGGCACTGCGCGACTGGCTGGCGGCGCACCCGCCCGAGGGGCGGTTCCGCGACCGTATCTCGGCGGCGGTGATGCATCGGCTGTCGCTCAGCAACCGCGAGCTTGCCCGCGCGGGCGCGGCGATCCTGGCCTTGCCGCAGAACGCCGCGCTTGGCGCACGGCTGGTCTGGGAGACGGCCGACGCGATCTGGGACGGGCTCGGCGACCGCTCCGAGGACGTGAACTGGTATTCCAAGCGCGCGACACTGTCGGCGGTCTATGGCGCGACGGTGCTTTACTGGCTGGGCGACGATTCGCCCGAGGCCGACGAGACGCGCCGCTTCCTGGACCGCCGCATCGAAGGCGTGATGCGTTTCGAAAGCTTCAAGGAACGGGTCGGGGGCCTGCCCGGCGTCTCGATGCTGGCCGGCCTTGCAACGGGCTGGATCAAACGGCCGGAAAATCGCAATCTGCCCGGAGAGTTGCGCGCAACTTCGCGCGCCCGGACAGAAGGAGGCGACGGGTGATTCCCGATGTGATGCAGGCGATCGAGATCTCATCCCCCGGCAGCGCCGAAGTGTTGCGACCGGTAACGCGGCCGGTACCGGTGGCCGGACATGGCCAGATCCTGATCCGCATCGCCTGGGCCGGGGTGAATCGTCCCGACGTGCTGCAACGCGCCGGTTCCTATGCGCCGCCGCCGGGGGCGTCGGACCTGCCCGGGCTGGAATGCGCCGGCGAGGTCGCGGCCGTGGGGCCGGGCGTCACGCGCTGGAAACCGGGCGAGCAGGTCTGCGCGCTGCTGCCGGGCGGCGGCTATGCGGAATACGCGACCTGCCCCGCCGAGCATGCGCTGCCGATCCCCCAGGGCCTGACGCTGCGCATGGCCGCGGCGCTGCCGGAAACCGCCTTCACGGTCTGGTCCAACGTGGTCATGCGCGGCGGGTTGCGACCGGGCGAGCGATTCCTGGTCCATGGCGGTTCCTCGGGCATCGGGACCATGGCGATCCAGACCGCCCGGGCGCTGGGGGCGCGGGTCTGGGCCACCGCGGGCTCGGCCGAGAAATGCGCGGCTTGCGAAAAGCTGGGCGCCAATGCAATCAATTATCGCGAAGAGGATTTCGTCGCCGTGCTGCGCAAGGCCGGCGGCGCCGACCTGATCCTGGACATGGTGGGCGGCGACTATATCGCCCGCAATATCAGGTGCCTTGCCGATGACGGCCGGCTGGCGATGATCGCCTTTCTCGCCGGTCCCAAGGCCGAGATCAATTTCGCGCAGATCATGGCCAGGCGGCTGTCGGTTACGGGCTCGACCCTGCGGCCGCAATCCGACCTGGCCAAGGCACGCATCGCCTGCGAATTGCAAGAGCGGCTCTGGCCGCTGGTCGAGGCGGGGGCGGTGCGCCCGCTGATCGACAGCACCTTCCCGCTGGGCGAGGCCGCCGAGGCCCATCGCCGCATGGAAGGCAGCAACCATATCGGAAAGATCCTGTTGCAGGTCTCGGCCCAGGATTGAACCCAGCGGCGCTTGGGACTCGGATCACACGCCGCCGCCAGGCGCTCCGGGCACTAGGGCGTGTGGGGATTCATCGTGAGTTGATAACGGCAGCAGCGAGGTAGACCATTGCTTCGAAGCTCTGATCGGTTTTGCAGGCACGCATAGCGATGCGCTTGAACTCCTTCAGCTTGCAGAAGA